>DASTEM010000287.1:0-5451 GCA_035709545.1 Gaiellaceae bacterium
CGGAAGCGCTTGCCCATGCCCAGCTCGAGTGGGATACGCCCCTGTACCGGATGGCGGTCGCGCAGTTCGACCAAGCCGTGCCTGTGGCGGGCATCCCCGACGACATCGCCGAGCGGTTGCGCTTTCCGGAGCGCTCCACCATCGTCAGCATCCCCGTGCGCATGGACAGCGGCCGCCGCGTCGTCTTCCCCGGTTACCGCGTCCAGCACTCGAGCATCATCGGGCCCACGAAAGGAGGCATCCGCTACGACGCGGAGGTGACGCTCGGCGAGTGCGCGGCACTCGCGATGTGGATGACGTGGAAGTGCGCGCTACTCCGGCTGCCGTACGGCGGCGCGAAGGGAGGCGTCCGCTGCGACCCGCGCACTCTCTCGCTGTGAGAGCTCGAGCGCCTGACGCGCCGTTTTACGTCCGAGCTTCTCCCGATCATCGGGCCGAAGGAGGACATCCCCGCGCCGGACATGGCAACCAATGAGCAGACGATGGCGTGGATGATGGACACCTACTCGATGCAGCTCGGATATGCGGTGCCGGAGATCGTCACCGGGAAGCCGGTCTCGATCGGAGGCTCCGTGTTTCGGCATGAAGCAACAGGCGCCGGAGCTGTCATGGTCGTCAGCCGCGCATGCGACCGACTCGGCTGGCAACTTGCTGAGCAGCGCTGCGTCGTCCAGGGCTTCGGCAACGTGGGCGGCATCGCCGCGTCGGAGCTACATGCGCGTGGAGCGTCCGTTATCGCGGTCTCCGATGTGTCTGGCGGGCTCTACTCCTCGAGCGGCCTCGACGTCCCGACGCTCCACGAGTTTGCGCGCGAGCACAGTTCGCTCGAGGACTGCGACGCTGGTGAGCGGATCTCCAACGACGAGCTCCTCGAGCTCGACTGCGACATTCTCGTTCTCGCCGCGCGCGAGGATCAGATCACCGCGGAGAACGCGCCGCGCATCCGCGCTCGCATGATCGCCGAGGGCGCCAACGGGCCGACGTCGCTCGAGGCGGACGGAATCCTGTGGGAGCGCGGAATCCCGATCCTGCCGGACATCCTCACCAACGCCGGCGGCGTGACCGTCTCGTACTTCGAGTGGGTGCAGGACCTCGGTCGGCTCTTCTGGACCCGCGACGAGATTCGCGCCAAGCTGGAAGAGAAGCTCGCCGATGCCTTCGACCGTGTGTGGGATCTCGCCCATGAGCAGAAGGTTCCGTTGCGCATGGGCGCGCTCGTGGCCGGTATCCGCGACGTATCGGACGCGCTCGAGGCTCGGGGGATCTTCCCGTGAACACGGTTCGCGATGCGATGGTCTCTCATCCGGGTCAGCTGCCGGCGGACGCGTCGGCCCAGGCGGCCGGCGAGCTCTTGCAGCGGCCGGAGGTGCGCGCGGTCTTCGTCACCGACGCCGAACGACTCGTGGGAGTGGTTACGCGGAAGACGCTCGTGCGCGAGGTCGTGGCGAAGGGCCTGGATCCCAGCGAGACCGAGCTCGGCGGTATCGCCGAGCCCCCGCACCACACGATCGGGCCCGACGTCTCGCTCGAGGACGCTTTCCGCTTTCTCGAGATCGAGGATGCCGAGCGCGTTCCGGTAGTAGACGAGCAGCACCGTCTCGTCGGCGTTCTCTCCCGTAGCGTCCTCCAGCGCCGGCTAGCCGAGGACGAGGAGGAGGGGAACGACGAGGAACCCCTTCCTCCGGCTGCATAGTTCAGCAGGAGGTGTGGGCGCTGGGCGGGGCTGCGCCCTCCTCGTGCTCGGGGAGCTCGGCCGCCGCGAGCGTGGCGCCGTGGAGGATGTCGCGCTCCGAGGCCTCGATCTCACCGAGTCCGTACGTCTCGAGGATCTCGCGCAGGACGACGAGTCCGGCGACGATCACCGGTGCCCGCCCGGGCTCGATTCCCGGCACCTGAAGCCGCTCGTCGAGCGCCATCTCGGCGAGTCGCTCGAGCTCCCGCTCGACAGACGCACGCGCGATGCGGTGCCCGTGCGTCCGTTCAGGGTCGTACGCGGCGAGGCCGAGATCGAGCGCCGCCAGCGTCGTCACCGTGCCTGCGACGCCGATAGCGCTGCCGGTGGCGAGGGCGGGGAGGAGACCCCGCACGTACGCCGCGGCTGCGGCGAGCTCTGAGGGCGTCGGCGGATCCGAGCCGAGGAACCGCTCTGTGATCCGAACGCAGCCAACGTCGAGGCTCACCGACGACTGCGCGCCACCGTTCGAGGCGAGCACGAGCTCGGTGGAGCCGCCACCGATATCCACGACGAGCACGTCGTCGAGCGGCGCCCGCCCCGCCGAGACGCCGCGGATCATCATCGCCGCCTCGTCGGTTCCTGAGAGCAGGCGTGTCGTGAAGCCGTAGCTCCACTCGATCTCGCCGAGAAAGGCCTCGCCGTTCTCCGCGTCGCGCACGGCGCTCGTGGCGATCGCGAGCGTTCGAGTGACACCGTGCGACTCGATTTCTCGCCGATAGGCCGAAAGGCAGTTGCGCACACGGGCGATCGGTCCCGGAAGCAGTCGGCGGCGCTCGTCGACTCCCTCGCCGAGCCGTGTGATCGTCAACAGCCTCGAAACCTCCGTGAGTCGCTCTTCCTCGACGTCCGCGATGAGGAGCCGGGTCGAGTTCGTCCCGAGGTCGACCGCTGCGACGCGGGTCATCGAAGCGGCAGAAGCGCGCGCAGCCAACGCGTGCGGCGTTGCGCCGCCTCGAGCGAGCCCAGGAGCACGTCTAGGCGGGCACGCGAGGCCCGCAGACGCACTAGAGCTGCTTCGAGCTCCTGGCTCGAGCGCTCCGCTTCTGCGAAGAGCCGCTCCGTCCGCGCGGCTCTGGCGTCGAACGACGCGAGCTCCGACGTGATGGCGCCGCCTGACCGTTTCGCGTCACGCCACAGCGCGAACCCACGCACGACCGCGAACACGGCCGCGCACACGACGAGCACAAGACCCACCAGAAATGCAGCGAGAATCACCTGAACGACTTCTTGAGCATCCCAAAGACGCCGCGCACGACCTCGCGCGTCAGAGCGCGTCCGCTCGAGGACTTGAGGAAGTCGCCGATCGCGTCCGCTCCGCCGCCGGTCGCGTCCGCAGCTTTCTTCTGACGCGGGCTCGGTGGCGGGCTCGCTCCGTCGGAGGAAGGCTGCTCGAGGCGCCCCGCAAGCATCTCGCGGGCGCTCTGGCTGTCGAGCCGCGAGCCGTACTTCGGATAGAGCGGCGAGCTCTTGGCCGTGCCGTCGACGTCGTCTGCCGGCCCCATCCGGGCGTGTGGGGGGCGCATCCGGGTGTGCACGACGGGTGTCGGGACGCCTGACTCGGACAGGATCGTCACTGCGGCCTCGCCGGTGCCGAGCTGCTTGAGGAGATCTTCCAGGTCGTAATAGTCGGACTTGGGGTACGTCCGAACGCTGGCCCGAAGCGCCTTCGCGTCGTCGGGTGTGAACGCGCGCAATGCGTGCTGGACACGATTCCCGAGCTGGCCGAGGACGTCGGCCGGTATGTCCTTCGGTGTCTGCGTCACGAAGAACACGCCGACTCCCTTCGAGCGGATCAGCCGGACCGTCTGAGTGACGGACTCGACGAAAGCCTTGCTCGCCCCTTCGAACAGCAGGTGCGCCTCGTCCAGGAAGAAGACGAGCTTCGGCTTGTCGCGATCGCCGATCTCCGGGAGCGTCTCGAAGAGCTCGGCAACGACCCACATGAGCACCGTCGACCACAGGCGCGGCTTGTCTTGGACTGCCGGCAGCTCGAGGCACGAGATGACACCGCGGCCGTCGGGCGCCGTTCGAACGAGGTCGGCGATGTCGAGCTGCGGCTCGCCGAAGAACTCGGTGCCGCCACCCTCCTCGAGGCCGACGAGCGAGCGGAGGAGCACGCCAACCGTCGCCGGCGAAAGCCCGCCTATACCACGAAGCTCCTCTCGTCCTCCTTCGGAGTCGAGAAACGTGAGCAGAGCGCGGAGGTCGGAGAGGTCGAGCAGCGGCAGGCCCTTCGAGTCTGCGTAGTGGAAGACCAGCGCGAGGCTTTGCTCCTGGGTCTGATTCGAGCCGAGCACCTTTGCGAGCAGCAGCGGCCCGAAGTCGGAGACTGTTGCTCGAACCGGAACCCCCGGGCCGATACCGCCCAGGGAGAGGTATTCGACCGGGAACCCCGCGGGTGCCCATTCGATCCCAAGCTCGGTCGCGCGCTTCCTCGCGGGGCCGTCGTTCGATCCCGGCACCGCGATCCCCGAGACGTCTCCCTTCACGTCGGCCGTGAATACGGCGACGCCGGCCGCGGAGAGCTGCTCCGCGATCAACTGCAGCGATCTGGTCTTGCCGGTTCCGGTCGCCCCCGCGATCAAGCCGTGCCGGTTCATCATCCGGAGCGGAACGCGAACTCCGGCTTCCGAGACGAGCACTCCTTCGAGGACGCCCACGCCGAGCTCGATAGCCGCGCCGTCTGTCGCGTAGGCAGCAGCGACGGTGGCGCCGAAGTCCGTCGTGGTCGTCGTCTTCGTCGCCATGGCCGGCGATCGTATCAACGCGCATCTTGGATCCAGAGTGGTAGTAGTTCGGATCCAAAATCTGCCAGATCAATCCCGCTAGCGACTCTGATCTGGCATTTGGGATCCAATTGAGTACACTGCGGCACACAATTCGAGCGGGGAGGAGTGGGGATGGGTGCGAGCGCGCTGAATGGCAAGGGCAGGTGGACGGGGATCGAGAGGCCGTACTCGGCAGCCGACGTCGAGCGGTTGCGCGGACACTTCCGGATCGAGCACACAGTCGCACGCCTCGGCTCAGAGCAGCTCTGGCGGCTCCTCCACTCCGAGCCGTACGTTGCAGCGCTCGGCGCGCTCACCGGAGCCCAGGCCGTGCAGATGGTCAAGGCGGGTCTGAAGGCGATCTACCTCTCCGGCTGGCAGGTCGCCGCCGACGGGAACCTCGCAGGGCATACGTACCCCGACCAGAGCCTCTACCCGGCGAACAGCGCGCCAGCACTCGTGCGGCGCATCAACAACGCGCTGCTCCGGGCCGATCAGATCGACTCGTCCGAGTCCAAGAACGGCACCTACTGGCTCGCCCCGATCGTTGCCGATGCCGAGGCCGGCTTCGGGGGGCCGCTCAACGCGTTCGAGCTGATGAAAGCGTTCATCGAGGCGGGCGCCGCAGGCGTTCATTTCGAGGACCAGCTGTCGTCTGAGAAGAAATGCGGCCACCTGGGCGGCAAGGTGCTCGTGCCCACCTCCCAGTTCGTGCGTACGCTGATCTCGGCACGGCTGGCCGCCGACGTGCTCAACGTCCCCACCGTCCTCGTCGCGCGCACGGACGCGCTCTCCGCGACGCTCCTCACGAGCGACGTCGACGCCCGCGACCG
Source organism: Gaiellaceae bacterium (assembly GCA_035709545.1). Taxonomy (GTDB): domain Bacteria; phylum Actinomycetota; class Thermoleophilia; order Gaiellales; family Gaiellaceae; genus GMQP-bins7. The sequence continues at coordinate 5,337 of DASTEM010000287.1, forward strand.
CGAGTTTCTCACCGGCGAGCGCACGCCCGAGGGCTTCTTCTGCGTGAAGCCCGGCATCGAGGCGCCTATCGCGCGGGGCCTCGCGTACGCGCCGTACGCCGATCTCATCTGGTTC
>DASTEM010000288.1:0-2252 GCA_035709545.1 Gaiellaceae bacterium
GAACGACCTCCAGCCGGCGACGAGAACGCAAGTGACAACTTGTCACTTGGCGCGAAGACCACCACTCAGCGGGCAAATCTCCCTTGTAACAAGTTGTAACTTGGCGGCGTGGAACACGCTCAGCAACCCCTGACATCGCCACCTCTCGACCTGTTTCTCGAGCTGTGCGCACTCCCGAGCCCGTCCGGAAAGGAGCGCGCAGTCGCGGACCGGGTGGGCGCTTACTTGACCGAGCTCGGGCTCGACTGGAACGAGGACGACGCCGCTGCCAGGCTCGGCGGGGACACGGGGAACATCTACTGCCGCCTGCCGCCGACGAACGGAGCCGGTGGAACTCCGATCTTCCTCTGTGCGCACACGGACACGGTTCCGCCTGAAGCGGCGATCGAGCCGGTCATCGAGGACGGTTTCGTCCGCAACGCGGCCGGCACGATCCTCGGCTCCGACAACAAGGCCGCGCTCGTCGTCATGCTCGAGGCCGTTCGCCGGATCCTCGAGGAAGGCCGGCCGCATGCAGGGATCGAGCTCGTGTTCACGTCGCAGGAGGAGGTGTCGCTGCGCGGCGCGGACGCCTTCGACCACGCGCGCCTCGTCGCGAAGACCGGCTTCGTCTTCGACCAGGGCGCGCCGATCGGCGAGATCGTGCTCGGCTCTCCGCATGGGAGACTCCTCGACTTCCGCTTCCACGGGCGCGCCGCTCATGCGGGCATGAATCCCGAAGACGGGCGCTCGGCGATCGCCGCTGCGTCACGAGCGATCGCGGACTTCCGGCTCGGCCGCGTCGATGAGGAAACGAGCGCGAGCGTCGGCCTCATCTCCGGCGGAACGGCGCGCAACGTCATCCCTGAGTGGTGCTCCTTCAACGCTGAAGTACGCTCGCACGACGAGCGCAAGGCAATCGACCTCGTGCGGGAGATGCTCGAGTCCGCCGCGTTCGCTGCCAGCCTCGCCGAGTGCGAGGTCGAGAGCGAGGTACGACCGAGCTTCCCCGGCTACCGGTTCGGCGAAAGTGATGCGCCCGTGCGGCTGGCAGCTGCTGCGCTCGAACGGACTGGCTTCGAGCCTTCATACGTCCTGAGCGGTGGTGGCGCCGATGCCAACGTCTTCAACGCGCGCGGCCTGGCGTGCGTCAACCTCGCGAACGGGATGATGGAGATCCACACACCCGACGAGCACATCGCCGTCTCAGATCTCGACGCGATGGTCGAGGTCTCGCTCGCGCTCGTCGACGTAGCTCGAGAGACGTTTAGCTGATTTCGACGACGAGATCCAGCGTCGAGATCTCGCCCGACTCGAGCAGCCGCCAGATCGACGCCGTCGAATCCTGAAACGCGGGCGAGCTACGCGCCGCCTCGATCTGCTCGGCGTTCCGCCAGCCGTCGCCCAGGCTAACGAAGCGCTGCGGATTCTCCCGGTCCCGCAGCAACCTGAATGTCACACCGGGAAAGTCCAGCGACACGCTGTCGGCGCCTTCCTGCCAGCGTCGGGCGAAATCGTCCTCGCGTCCCTTCTTCACGATCCACACGCCTGAGGTGTACACAGCTCCTCCTCTCGAGGGTTGCTGCAATTCATAACACCCCTGGAAACCCGGTAGATTGCGGCCCCGTGCGAATTGGAGTCGCGAAGGAGATCAAGCCGCAGGAGTACCGCGTCGCGCTCACACCGGCGGGCGCGCGCGAGCTCGTCCAGCGTGGGCACGAGGTGCTCATCGAGACCGGCGCCGGCGTTGGGAGCGCGTTCGCCGACGAGGCGTACGAGCGCGCAGGCGCGGCGATCGTCTCCGTCGAGGACGCGTGGAGCACGTCCGACCTGCTGCTCAAGGTGAAGGAGCCTGTCGCGTCCGAGTATCCGCGGCTCCGCGAAGGCCTGACCCTCTTCACGTACCTCCACATCGCCGCCGACGAGCCGTTGACCCGCGCGCTCGTCGACTCGGGGATCACGGCGATCGCGTACGAGACGGTGGAGACCGACGCCGGCGCGCTGCCACTGCTCGCGCCGATGAGCGAGATAGCGGGCCGGCTTGCACCTCAGGCCGGCGCCGACCACCTCGAGAAGCCGAAGGGCGGCCGCGGGATTCTCCTCGGGGGCGTCGCCGGCGTCGCACCGGCGCGAGTTCTCGTGATCGGCGGAGGGATGGTCGGCTACAACGCGGCGGTGATCGCGCTCGGGATGGGCGCGCAGGTGACCATTCTCGAACGCTCCGTCGAGCGCATGCGGTTCCTGGAGCAGATCCTGAGCGGGCGCGTGCAGCT
>DASTEM010000289.1:0-5226 GCA_035709545.1 Gaiellaceae bacterium
CTCGTGGGCGCGGATACGCCTCACACGGGGAGGACGATCTTCCCTCGGGCGTGCGCCTCTCCCAGATACCCGAGCGCGTCGCCGGGTCGAAACTACCGCCAGAGCATGGACACGCGGAGGACCGTCGCCAGTGAGTTCGCTCAGCGCGCGGCGGGCGATCCTCGCCGCGCTCTCACGCCCGCGCCGACCGGGCGGCCTTAGGTGCCCCAGCCCTCGTGCGGGGCGTGGTCGCTTGCCTCGAAGAACCACGTCTCGCGCAGGTCCTCGCAACGCCCGTCCTCGGCGAAGCGGAGAAACAGGATGCCGATGAGCGTCACCTCGGCGCCGCTGCTCAGCATCCTCACCCAGAACTCGACCGCAGCTCGCCGCCCGTCCGGCGACTCGACCGGTCTGCCCATCCGCACGTCGTTGCGGTCCTGCGTCGAGGTGACGTTCGCCCAGTAGGAGCGAACGCCCTCGGCGCCTCGGTGCGCCTCCTGGAGCGGATGGTCGCGGTAGAGGCAGTCGTCCGTGAACAGCTTTGCCGCGGCGTCTGCATCACGGTCGCGCCATGCCTGCCCGTAGGCGTCTACCCATTCTTGGACTGTCATGGCGGAACCGTACTCCGAACGGCAGCGGAGCGGGGACGTGTCCCGAGATGCTTCGCGCGGCCGCCCTCGAGGCAGATGGCGCGTTCCAGCTCGACGACTCAGATGGTGGCTGCGATCCGGCAGGTGCGGCCGTTGGGGGCCGTCAGGCGGGCGACGACCGTCTCGGTGCCCGGCCAGTTCGGAATGGTGCGCCGGAGCCGATAGGAGTACCCGCTGTTGCCCGATCGTCTCTGGCCCTGGACGATGAGTCGCCGTTCGTGAAGCAGCACGATGCGCCACGACTTGACCGGCTTCGGCACCTTGATCCGCAGCTCGACCTGGATCAGCTCGCCCTCGTCGGGCTCGTCATCTCCGTCTCCGTCGCCACTTCCAATGACGCTGCTGTCACCGTCGCCGTCTCCGCTTCCGGAGCTCCCACTCCCTGAGCTGCCACTCCCGCTACTTCCGCTTCCTGAGTTGTCTCCGCCTCCACCGGACTCGATCTTGAGCCGAAGCTCCGCCGTGCCACCGAGGCAGGCGACACGCTCACGGACCTCTGTGTCGTCGGTCGTGGATGCCGTCGAGGGGGCAGGCGGAAGGAGCATGACTGTGCCGGCCGTTATGGCGACGAGTGCAAACAGAGTGCGCATGCATATCAGCGTGGCCCTTGGTTCGTCGTGCGCGCAAGTGGACATAGGTCCTACGACCCGGGCGGCCGCCCGCCGATTCCTTCGCGCTGGGCCCAGAGCGCCGCCTGGGTGCGGTCGGTAGCACCGATGGTCCGAAAGATGCTCGTGAGGTGAGCCTTCACCGTTTTCTCGCTGATCTCGAGCCGACGCGCGATCAGCTTGTTCGGCAGCCCTTCGGCCACCATCGTCAGCACCTCGAGCTCCCGCTGCGAGAGTTGATCGGCAGGCCCGGAGTCGCGGCGGGCCGCGAGCAGCGCGCGGGCCGCTCTCGGGTCGAGCGGCGACTCGCCACGGGCGGCGGCACGGATTGCGCCCGCCAGCTCGTCGGGCTCGGCGTCCTTGAGCACGTAGCCGACGGCGCCGGCATCGAGCGCGCGGAGGATCCGCTCGCGGTCGGAGAACGACGTCAGCACGACAACCTGCGTCTCGGGTGCCTGCGCCGTGATGCGACGGGTGGCCTCGATCCCGTCGAGCTCGGGCATCTCCAGGTCCATGAGGACGACGTCTGGGTTCGACTCGACCGCCAGCGCGACCGCCTCCGCACCGTTGCCCGCTGCCCCGACGAGCTCGATGCCGTCGAACGTCGCGAGCAGCTGCCGGAGTCCGGCGCGGACGATGCCGTGGTCGTCGGCGATCACCACGCGGATCGTCATGCGGGCACCTCGAGCACGACAGTGGTTCCATGGTGCGGAACGGACTCCACGTCGAGCTGGGCGTGTTGGTGCGCGGCGTGCTCTTGCAGCAACGAGAGGCCGACATGCCCTTCGTCGCGGCGGCGCTGCAACAACGCTTCGTCGAAGCCGACCCCGTCATCCTCGACGGTCAGTCGCGTCCCGCCGGAGTGTGCCTCCACGCACACGCGCACGCGAGTAGCGCTCGCATGCTCCAAGATGTTGCGGAGGGACTCGCGCGCGACCCGGAAGAGCAGGTTCGTCGCGTCCACGCCCAACGCGGCCGGCTCCTCGACATCCAGCTCGACCTCGATCCCGCGGCGCTCGAGCGGCGCAGCGAGGTCGGTGAGCGCCGCCGTGAGACCGGAGGCCTGCAGGTTCGGCGGATGGATCTCGAGGAGAAGCGACCGGAGTCGGCGCATACTCGTTCGGGTAGCGGCCGCACCCTCGCGGAGAGCGGCCTGGAGCTCCGTATCGTCCTGTGTCGTCGAGACGCCCTCGGCCGCGGCCTCGAGCGAGAACGAGACACCGGCGAGGTCCTGGACGACGCCGTCGTGGAGGTCGCCCGCGATCCGGCGCCGCTCGGCGTCGGACGCGTCGAGCGCCCGTTGCAGCAGCACTTCACGCTCTTCGTGGCGTCGTCGGAGCCGGCTTGCGAGCCGGTAGGTCAGCGGAGTCTGGACGATCCAGAGGAGAACGAGGGCTGCGAGCACGGCGGGAAGGAACGACAACCAGATCCTTCGACCCGATGCGAGCACCGAGTCGAACGGCTCGTAGGCCTCGAAGAGAAGGGGGGTGCCGTCGGGCGCGCGAATGCGGAGGTAGACCTCGAGCAGCTCGCCCTCCGCTCGCTCGAAGCGGTTCTCCGGCTCGCTGAGATCGCTGAGCTCTGCCTTGACCCCCCCGGAGGCGAGAACCGCGCGCTCGTCCTCGGGGAGCGTGTACGTCGTACCGATCAGGCGTGGCTCGTCCGAGTAGACGATCCTGCCCTCGGCCGTCCAGATCTTCACGCGGACGATCGACTCGCTGAGCACGCGCTCCTGAACGACGCGATCGATCCGCGCAATGGATTCCGCCTTCCCGCTGAGGAAGCCGTTCTCGAGGTTCGGCTCGACGATCCCGGCGGCGGCGAGACTTGCAATCGATCGCGCATCTCGAATCGCCTCGGTCCGGCCGAGATGGCGGAGAAAGGGAACGCTCGCGGCGACGAACACACCGACCGCGATGAGCGACACGACGACGACCTTCGCCACCTCACGGACGACAGACGGTGAGGCCGGCCCGCCTGTCGAACGGACGGGCCTCGCCGCTGTGGTCTCGTCGTCCGCTCCTCGTGTCATCGCGCCGGTTCCGCGCGTGACCCTAGCGTGGAGTTTCACGGAGAAACTTGCACCGAGGCTTCGGATTTACGCTCGCTCATCCACTCGGCGGCATCTGTGCCGGATGTGTAACACCTGTGCGCGGCGCCGTCTTGCACGTTGCCCGCAGGCTAGCCTCGGAGCATGGCTCGCGACGGCTTTCAGCTTCGACGATCCGCCACGCGGTGGAGCTCAGAACGACGCTCCCGCTCGGCAGCGCTCGCCCGACGTGCTCACTGCCTCGGCCCTGAAGGTGTCGGCGCCCGGCCCGTCCGGCGTGACTGCGCGCAGCTCGAACGACCCGCTCGGCGCTTTCGTGACGCGGGTGACCCGCCGCGCGACGTTTCCATTTCGCCGCAGCGTCACCGTCCAGCGAGTGCCGACACGGTTCTGGTCGACCTCGAACTCGACCTCGATTCGCCCGTTCTCCCTACTCAGCTTCAGCTTCGACGTACTGGCGCGTGTGCACTTTCCCGCGACTCTCAGGTCACCGTCCTTCGTAGTCGCGGCGCCGGCCGTTGGGATGCCGGCCGACACCAGCAAGAGCGCGAGTGCCGCGAATGCCAAGAGCGTGCCCAGGACTGATTTCTTCATTGCTGTCCCTTTCGGACGAGAGCGGCGGACGGGTCTACGTGAGACACCGCCGCCGCTCGCATGTTGGTTGTCAGACAGACGCCACCGCGGTGCAGGTCTCGCCCGTCGCCGGATTCACGGCTGTGCCGCGGACGGTGTCGAGGCCGGCCGTTTTGGAGAGGATGCGGCGCACCTCGAACGACCCGCTCGGCGCCTTCGTCTTGGCGGTGCCGGAGAATACGGTCGCGCCGTTCTGCGTCAAGGAGACGCGCCAGACGACGCCGTTCCGGTTCTGGTCGACTTCGAACTCGACCTCGATGCGGCCGTCACGTGGACCGAGCTTGATCTTTGTCGAGCTGGCGCCGCTGCACGTTCCGGCGACGCGGACATCGCCGTCGCGGGCTGAGGCGATGCTCGCGGTTGCAAGCAGGAGCGCGAATGCCACCACTGCAACGATCGCACTTACGAATGACTTCTTCATGTCCCACTCCTTTGGGATGGAATTGACGCCGACGACCTTGTCAGCGTTCCGGTCCGTCTCGCAATGGGACGTTCGTCGTACGACGTGTGCTCACCCATCAGGTCGCCCGAGTCGTACGACCAAGGTCCACTTGTGATCCGGACCCGACGTCGCCGAAGCTGGGCGGCATGCCGAGCCGCCAACTGCCGGCGTTGACGCCGAACGCCGCCCGCACCGCCGTCCACCACCCCGTCGAGCTCGCAAGTCGTCGACACACGACCAACGGCCCGCGGGTGATGTTCTACTCGCACGACACCTACGGGCTCGGCCACCTCCGCAGGACGCTCGCGCTCGCGCAACGGGTGGAGACGCGCTGGCCGACCGCGTCCCAGCTCATTGTCGCGGGCGCAGCGCCGTTCGGAAGCTGGCCGGTTCCGTCCGGCGCGGATTGGATCAAGCTTCCGGCAGTCGTCAAGAGGTCGGCGGAAGCCTATGAGGCCCGCACGCTCGACCTTTCGTTTCGATCTGTCAGCGCGCTTCGCAGCGACATTCTCCTGAGCGCTGCCCGGCACTTCCAGCCGCAAGTGCTGGTCGTCGACCACGTGCCGAACGGGCTCCGCGGCGAGGCGGTGCAAACGCTTCGACTCCTGCGAGCAACAGGAGCGAAGCTCGTGCTCGGGATGCGCGACGTGCTCGACGAACCGGCTGTCGTGCGCGCAGCGTGGGAGCGCGCTGGCGTGTACGAGCTCCTCGACGACGTCTACGACCGGATACTCGTCTACGGCACCCGCGACGTCTGCGACGTCGTGACCGCGTACGGCCTGTCGGAGTCGGCGGCCGTGAAGACGCGCTTTGTCGGCTATCTCGGAGCGACATCGACCCGGAAGCGCAACGACGTGCGTGCCG
>DASTEM010000290.1:0-4689 GCA_035709545.1 Gaiellaceae bacterium
TCGCCGTTCGATCGCGGATGGGCGACGCGACCGAGCTCGGTCAGCAAGGTGTGGCGCCTCGGAGCAAGCAACCAGTCGAGCGGCGCGGCTTCGTCAGGATACGCCTCCTGATAGAGCTCGATCGCCGCAACCGCGAACATCCGATAGACCAGATCCTGTGCTCCGCGGCGCGTTGTGACGCGGCGGGCATACGAAAACCCCGCGGCCCGCTGAAGCGTCTCGTCTGAGAACACACAGGGGCGACCACGCGCGCGTTTCGAAAGGGTTTCTGGCGGCATCGGGCTTGGGCGGTTTTCCGAAAACATCGGGCTGCTGCGACCGGGGTACGACCCCTGGAAGGGTGAGAACGTGTATTGGCCGGGTCATGCGGATCGCGGGTCGCGGCGGGCACGCTCGTTCGAGGGGCGAATCCCCACTCATAGGGGGACGAGAGACCGCTCGGGCGCAGGCACTCTCTGAACACGAAATGTCGCCTACCGTGCAGCCACTCGAGAACGAGGCTGGGCGCAGCCATGCACCCAGCGGGCCGCGCGCGGGCACACGCGTGGCAATCGGCTTCCCTCTCGCAGCGGTAGCTCTTCTCGGCTTCTGGCTGGTCGGTCAGGCCGCTCCGCCGGAACTCTCGGTCTGGACGCTCGTGGTCCTGCCGCTCATCTGTGCCGCGTACGGGCTCTTTCCACTTGCAGTCGGCGCGAGAACGACCGTCTCCTTCGAAGCACCGACAGTGCTCCTCGCCGGAATCGTCGGCGGCCCGCTTGCAGGAGTCCTCGCCGGCATCGGCGCCGGACTCGGGGACGTCAACGCGGTCTGGCGTCGGAGAAGCGCATACGGCGGCCTCGCCATGCTGCACGGCTTCGCCGCCGGCATGCTCGGAAGCGGGTGGCGGTCGGGCGCTATCCCACTGTTCGCAGCGGTCGCGCTCGCCGGCGTCGCGTACGTCGCCATCAGCGCGGTCGGGCTCGCTCTGGTGCAGGTCGATCGGGGAGCGTGGAACGTGCGTCGACTCGCGGATGCCGTCGTGGTCGACGCGGGGGAGCTCGCCGTTTGGGCTCCGCTGCTCGTTCTCCTCGCTCAAACCTTCCCCTCGTCGCCTGGCCTCACGTCGCTGGCGCTCGGCTCGGCCCTCGGCGTCATCGCGTTCGTTGCCTGGGCGCTGACGACTCAGCGGGCTCTCGTCGAGCGTGAGCGCAAGGCGCGTCTCACCGATCCCGTCACGGGCGCACTCAGCCGGATCGCCTTCGAAGCCGCGCTCGCGCGCGAGCACGAGAGCGTGCTGCGCGGCGAACGTCCAGCTGGACTCATCCTGTGCGACATCGACCACTTCCGGCTGCTCAACGAGCGCCACGGCCATCTTGGCGGAGACGAGGCGCTTCGACTCGTCGTCGGACGGATTCGCATGGGAACTCGGTCGGCCGACGTCGTCGCGCGCTGGGGCGGCGACGAGCTCTGCGTGATCGCATCGGGCACCGGATCGCTCGGCGAGCTCGAGAATCTGTGCGAGCAGATCCGGCGGGCTGTCGCCGACGCTCCACGCGCCTTCGGCGAGCGGATCACCGTCTCCCTCGGGGCGACGCTCCTCACCGACTGGACGAGCCCGGAGGCGACGTTCGCCCGCGCCGACGAGGCCCTGTACGCCGCGAAGCAGACGCGGAACGCCGTGTGCGTCCTTCCCCCGGAGCAGCCTACGGGGGAGCGGGCGGCGTGGCAGCTCGTCGGGGCCTCATAGGCGTCGCCGGCTCGTCGTTCACCGACGTCCCGACAGTACGCTCAGCGCGTGGTGCAGGCGATCAGCTGGCCACAGGCGCTCACACCGCGAGGAAGAATGGGTGCCCTACGACCTAGAGCCAGTGGTGCAGCCACCACTTCTCGAAAGCCACCTTGCCCCAGTGGAGCGGACGCCCCGGTCGCCGCAGTTTCACCCGAGGCTCGGGTTCGGCATAGAAGTCGCCGCCGGCGAATCCCGCCCTTCCATCGCCAAGCTCGATCCAGCAGTAGCCATGGCCGTCGAATGTGGCGTCAGACGTCGTGCCGCTTGCGTCGTCGGCGATCCGGCATGCCACGACCTTGGCTTCGGAGTGCGCGAAGACGCCTGCCTTCGGAAGCGCCTTGCCGTTCGGAAGCTTGATCGTCGCGACGTCGCCGATCGCAAAGACGTCGTCGTAGTCCGTCTGCAGCGTCCTCGCGTCGACGTGGATGAAGCCAGAGACACCAAGGAGCGCCGACGAACGCACGACCTCAGGCGCGCGATGCGGTGGGACGACCATCAACAGGTCAACCCGGTGCGCCTGGCCATTGGACGCAACCACCTCGCGCGTGTCGGGCCGGAGCTCCTCGAAGGTGAACAGTGGGTGGTAGTGGATGCCACGCGCAGCCAGCATGTCTGCGATCGAATCTCCGAGCGCAGCAGGCGCGACAGGCATCGGCGCGTGCTCGGGTGTAAACAGATGGATCTCGACGTTCCGGCGGACCCCCTTCCTGCGGATGAACGCCTCCGCGAGGAAAGCCGCCTCGTAGGGGGCGGCAGGGCATTTATACGGCAGGGCGGGAATCAGGATTCCAACCACTCCCTCCGTGAAGTCCTGGAGCGCGGCGTAGATTCGGGCGCAGCCCTCCGGCGTGAAGAGGTTGTAGGCCATCTCATCGAACCCGCTCACGGTCTCGGGTGCAAGCTGGGCGCCGAGCGAGACGACCAGAGAGTCGTATGCGACCTCTCCGGCTGACGTGACGACGACCCTGTTATCGAGGTCAAGGGCCTCGGCCTCCGCATGGTGGAACTCGATGCCCTTCCTCCGAAGGCGCTCGAGCGGCCGCGTGAACTGGCTCGGACGACGGTCGCCGACCATCTGCCACAGCAGCGAGGGCTGAAACACGTGCTCTTTCGCGTGGTCGACGAGCACGAGTCGGTGGTCCGCCGGAAGACGGCGCCGGAGCTCACGAGCAGCGACCAGCCCGCCGGTACCGCCACCGAGGACGACGGTACGACGGGCGGTGTGGACTGCCCGTCGAGCGGTCGTCCTCGCCGCGACGGGGCGCTCGTATATCTGCTGGATCGCGCTTGCGAAGCCCGACTCGTCGAACTCGTTCTCCGAGAAGATCACTTTGCCGTCGGGACCGACGAGCACGCTCCACGGAACCCATCCGTTCGTGAACGCACGAAACAGCACCCCGTCGCCGTCTGAGACCACGGGGAAGGCGAGTCCGTACTCTTCCTTCCAGGCGCGACACGCCTCCTCGGGCTCGAACGCACCGATGTAGACGACCTCGAGCCCTTCTCCCGTGAAACGCTCGTAGAGCCTGACGACGGCAGGACACTCCTGCCGACAGCCCTGTCAGGTCGACTTCCAGAAGACCAGCAGCACACCGTGCGTGCCGCTGGCGGGCAGGCCGAGCTCGCCCACCGACACGCTACTCCCGGGCTCAATGCCCCCTGCTAGACCCTCGAGAACCTTCATGCACATCGCACGCTAGCCGTCAGGCCATGTACGACCGAACCGAAGATCGCTTCATGGTTCGACAGCAAGCGCGCCAGCGCCAGTTCGACGGGCGCTACCCGCAGGTGATTGCCGACATGGCTCGTGAACAGTCGGTCGGCCGACAACGGCCGACGCACGCGCAGCCCGGGAGGCAACCCAGCAGCCGGAGCCCGCGCGTTCAAGGCGTCCTCGGCTTGGGCGATCTAGGTCGGGCTACAGGCCAACCTTCTTCGGAGCTTCGATCTCGACCAGCACCGGACGGATGAAGCGACTGAGGGTCGCTCAGCGCCGTCGGGCCGGCGACGCCGCGGCGTCCTCGAACAAGCGCTCGCCGGTCTTCCTCTGATGCACCACGTCCTGGGCGGCCGGTGGTTCATCGTTGGTCGAGCTCGAAGCGTCGTGCTTCGCAGCCGATTAACCTTGCGACTGTGGCTGAAGAGTGGTTTCGGAGTTCGGAGTGGAGCATTCGCGCGCAGGAGGAGTTCGAGCAACGACTGCGCCGCGCCACCTCGTTCAACCGGTCGCAGTACCTTCGCATCAAGGCCCTCGCGCTCATCGGTCAAGGCGGGAGCGCGGAGGCGAGAGGAGCTCGTGAGCTGCTCGTTCGCATGATCGAGACCTATCCCGGGTCTGGGGACGTGGTCATGGCACACGAGCACCTAGGTGAACTGGATGCGCGGGAGGGCCGCCGATCAGAGGCAGAGGCTCACTTCCGAGCGGCGATGCGCCTCGCGCCCGAACGGAACACGCGCGGCGATGCTGCACTCCGCCTTCCCGAACTCCTGATCGAAGATGACACCGACGAGAGTCGGCGGGAGGCGCGCGAGGTGCTCGACTCGATCCCGCCCGGTTTCCTGGTTTTCGCAAGCCAGAGGTTTCGCTTCGCTGTCGCGCTGGCGCGGCTCGCTCAGGCCGAAGGGAACAACGCCGAGGCGAGGCGGTTCGCCGAGAACGCGCTAGAGGAAGCCGAGAGAGACGCTCCCGACTTTCCGCGTCATCCCACCGTGGGCCTGGTTAACGCCGACACGGCGGTGATCGGCGAGCTGCAGAAGCTCGCGGGTCGCTAGGCGCCGAGGATCAACTCCGCGATCTGCGCGAGTGTGCGGGAATGTCGCTTGATAGCGACGACTCCCAGTCCGCCTCCGGTCACAAACCGCGGAAACTCGTCATATAGAACACATGAAGAACTGGGAACAATGCTCCGACTGGGATCTTC
>DASTEM010000291.1:0-2655 GCA_035709545.1 Gaiellaceae bacterium
GCCTCGACGTTGCGGTCGTGCTCCCGCGCCAGCTCGCCGATGTACGCGGCGGCGTCGTTCACGATCTTGCGGCGAAGATCCTTCGAGATGTCCTGGCCGCCGAGCGAGATCGGAGTCGACGAGCCGATGTTGGTCTGAGGCGCCATTGCGGCGATGTCAGCGGACATCGCGATCACGGCACCGGCCGAATCGGCGCTCGAGCCGGGAGGGGAGACGTAGACGACGATCGGGACCTTTGAGGCGAGGAAGCGCTTCACGATTCCGCGCATCGACGTTGCCAGGCCGCCTGGCGTGTCGAGGACGAGGACGACCGCTGCGAGCTCCTCGTCCTCGGCGCGATCCACGGCGTTCTCGACGTACTCCTGTGTCACAGGGTTGATGTCGTTGTCGAGGTGAACGGCGAGAACACGCGTCTCCGAGTCCTGCCCGCCGGCGACTACTGGCACGGCGAGTGCGACGAGGATGAGCGCGAGAAAGAGAAGTCCCCGCAAACAGCGGCTCCGCACCGGTGTAAGGATTCTATCAACGCAGGTTCGTCGCCCTTGCCCGCGAACGGCGAGAGGGCCAACCTGGTCTCTCATGCGCCGCCTTGCCGTCATCACGGCCGCTCTCGTCGCGGTCACCCTCGCACCCGATGCACTAGCGGGCACGAGCTCGCGCGTGCAGACGGTCGAGCTGATCGCGGTCGGCGACCGCTTGTTTGCGCCTCCTGCGCGGGTCGGGCGGTTCACGCTCGCGGGCGTGGAATGGCGCGGCCCCGGCCGCGTCGTCTTTCGAACGCGCTCAACCGCTGGCGACTGGAGCTCCTGGCGCGTCGGAGCCCCCGAGGACGAAGACGGTCCAGACAAGGGCTCACGCGAGGCTCGCTCGCAACAGACTGTTACAAAGCCGGGCGGTCCTGCCTGGACGAAAGGCAATCCCTGGTGGGTCGGCCCCTCGGTTTCGATTGAAGCGCGAGCTGTCGGCGAGGTCTCGCGAATTTGGGCGCACCTCGTCTGGAGCCCCGAGACGAAGATCCCACTCAGGCTTCCTTCGGCCGCCGAGGTGCCGCAGGTCGTGCCGCGCCTGTCTTGGGGCGCCGACGAGTCGATCCGACGTGGGCCGCCCTCGTACGCCGCCGATGCCCGGTTCTCCATCGTCCACCACACCGCAGGGCGAAACGACTACACGCGTTCCGAGGCGCCTGCGATCGTCAGGGCGATTCAGCTGTACCACGTCCAAGGCAACGGTTGGAACGACATCGGCTACAACTTTCTCGTGGACCGCTTCGGGACGGTCTACGAGGGCCGCTTCGGCGGCATCGATCGGAACGTCGTCGGAGCGCACGCCCAGGGGTTCAACACGGGGTCGGTGGGCATCGCGCTGATCGGGTCGTACGGGAACTCGCAGCCGTCCAAGGCGGCGCTGGATGCCGTCGCACGCATCGTCGCCTGGCGCCTCGATCTCGCCCACGTCGATCCGTCCAGCTTTCTGACCTTCATCTCCGGCGGCAGCGAGCGCTACGCAAGCGGCATTCCGGTGGTGCTGAATGCGGTCTCGGGGCACCGCGACACGGGGTTCACCGAATGCCCCGGAGATGCGCTGTACTCGAAACTCGGCGCGCTCTCGGCGGCCGCTCGGGCTGTGGGCCTGCCGAAGATCTTCGAGCCACGAGCCGAGGTCAGCGGGTCAGCCGTCCGCTTCCGCGCGACGTTGTCACCTGCGCAGTCGTGGACTGTCGTGGTTGCAACGGCCGGAGGTGTCGAGGTTGCGCGAGGCTCCGGCGACGGGTCTGACGTGGACTGGACCTGGGATTCCTCCGGAGTCTCAGCAGGGAGCTTTGCCTGGACCATCAGTGCCGGCACTGCACGTCCGGCGACGGGAGTTCTCAGAGCCGGCGGTGCCGCACCAGCGCTTGCGATCGAGGCGGCCTCCGCCCAGCCTGAGGCGATTAGTCCAAACGGAGACGGCCAAGCGGACTCGGCGGTTCTGACCTATCGGCTGACTACATCAGCGAACGTCACCGTCGAGATTGCCGACTCCGTCGGAGGAGTCGTTGCGACAATCATCGACCGCGTGTGGACCGGAGCAGGCCAGCACACGGTTCCGATCGACGGGAGCGGCTTGGCCGATGGTCGCTACGGCGTCGTCATCACTGCGCGGACCGCTGATGGGACATCGACACAGAGCGTCGTCTCGCTCGCTGTGAGCCGCACCCTCGGTGCTGTCACCGCGAGCCCGGCAGTGTTTTCCCCCAATGGTGACGGCAGGAAAGACCGGCTGAATCTTGCGTTCTCGCTCACGGTCCCAGCCGACGTCCGGATTCGGATCGAGCGTGACGGTCGGTGGGTCGCGAGCCCGTTCGCGGGCAGCTTTCTCTCCGGACCGCAGCGCTTCGTCTGGGACGGCACGCGTGTGGGAGGTGTGCTCAAAGACGGAGAGTACGAGGCGGTTGTCGAGGCGCAGGATGCGTCGGGAGGCATCTCGTACAGCGTCCCGTTCGTCTCGGACACCGTGCCGCCGCGGGTGCGGATTCTTCCGGGCATGAGGCTGCGCGTCGAATTGAGCGAGCCCGCGGCGCTCACCCTTCGGATCGACGGTCGCGCCGTGCGCTACGACGCGAAGCGAGCGGGGATCGTTCGCATACCGTGGGACGGGCCTGCGAGGCGCGTTCGC
>DASTEM010000292.1:0-7647 GCA_035709545.1 Gaiellaceae bacterium
CGTCAACAAGGAGACCGGCGAGATCCGCGAGCAGCGGGTCTTCATGGGCGACTTCCCGATGATGACCCCGTGGGGCACGTTCATCATCAACGGGACCGAGCGGGTGATCGTCACGCAGCTCGTCCGAAGCCCGGGCGCCTATCTCATGGAGACGAAGGACGCCACGAAGCAGGTCTTCATGGCGAACCTGATGCCCTCGCGCGGGTCGTGGCTCGAGGTCGAGATCGACAAGAAGGGCCTCGTCTTTGCCCGCATCGACCGGAAGCGCAAGCTCCCGATCACGACGCTTCTGCGCGCGCTTCCCGCTGAGGATCCCACGACCGGCTTCCTGCTCGACACCAGCTCGAACGAGAAGATCCTCGAGCTCTTCGGCGGCTCGACGTACATCGCGAGCACGCTCGAGAAGGACACGACGACGCGTGAGGAAGAGGCGCTCATCGAGGTGTTCAAGAAGCAGCGGCCAGGCGAGCCGCCAACGCTCGACAACGCACGCAACCTCCTCCGCTCCCTCTTCTTCGACCCCAAGCGCTATGACCTTACGAAGGTCGGTCGCTACAAGCTGAATCAGCGCCTCGGCGTTCACGTCCCGGAGGACACGCGAGTTCTGACCACCGAGGACATCCTCGCGCTCGTTCGCAGGCTCGTCGATCTCCCGGTAAAGCTCGGGTTGCCCGAGGACTCGAAGGACTTCGCGGCGGACGCCATCCAGCTGTCCCGCGATCCGATCCGCGGCGAGCTCGACGAGTACGAGGACTTCGGCAACCGTCGGCTGCGCACGACCGGCGAGTTGATCCAAGAGGCGTTCCGGGTAGGCCTCTATCGCATGGAGCGCGTGGTCCGCGAGCGGATGACGACGGAGGACGTCGACACGATCACGCCGCAGACGATCATCAACATCCGGCCCGTGGTCGCTGCGCTGAAGGAGTTCTTCGGCTCCTCCCAGCTCTCGCAATTCTTGGACCAGACGAACTCGCTCGCCGCCCTGACGCACCGACGCCGTCTGTCGGCGCTCGGGGCGGGGGGCTTGACGCGCGAGCGCGCGCCCATCGAGGTGCGCGACGTGCATCCGACGCACTACGGGCGTATGTGCCCGATCGAGACACCCGAAGGTCCGAACATCGGACTGATCGGCTCGCTTGCCTCGTTCGCCACCGTTTCCGAGTTCGGGTTCATCCAGACCCCGTATCGGGTCGTCAGGGGCGCCAAGGTGACGGACGAGATCATCTACCTCGACGCCGCCGAGGAGCGTCAGTTCACGATCGCGCAGGCATCGGAACCGGTCGACCCGAAGACGGGCAAGTTCTTGAACGATCAGGTTCTCTGCAGGTCTCGCGAGGGTGAGGCCGTGATCGTGGCGCCGAAGGACGTGGAGTACATGGACGTCTCGCCGGCCCAGATCGTCTCCGTCGGGACGGCGCTGATCCCCTTCCTCGAGCACAACGACGCGAACCGCGCGCTGATGGGCGCCAACATGCAACGCCAGGCCGTGCCGCTCATGATCCCGCAGGCGCCGCTCGTCGGTACGGGGCTCGAGTTTCGCGCGGCCGTGGATACGGGCGACGTCGTTCTCGCGCGCAACGACGGATCGGTCGTCGACGTCGACGCCGAGCGCATCGTGGTCGAGGGCCGCGGCACGCGCGACGAGTATCCGCTCACGAAGTTCATGCGTTCGAACCAGGGCACGCTCATTCATCAGAAGCCGGTCGTGACACTGGGCGACAAGGTCAAGCGGGGCGAGGTGCTTGCCGACGCGAGCTCGACGGACGGCGGCGAGCTCGCGCTCGGAGCGAACCTGCTCGTGGCCTTCATGCCGTGGGAGGGCTTCAACTTCGAGGACGCGATCGTGATCTCGGAGCGCCTCGTGAAGGAGGACGTGCTCAGCTCGATTCACATCCACGAGTACGAGATTGACGCCCGCTCGACGAAGCTCGGCGACGAGGAGATCACCCGCGACATCCCGAACCGCTCGGAAGAGTCGCTCGCGAACCTCGACGAGCGCGGAGTCGTGCGGATCGGAGCCGACGTGGACGCCGGCCATCTGCTCGTCGGCAAGGTCACGCCCAAGGGCGAGACCGAGCTGACGGCCGAGGAGAAGCTGATTCGCGCGATCTTCAAGGAGAAGGCGCGCGAGGTCCGGGACACGTCGCTCAAAGTTCCGAACGGCGAGGGTGGCAAGGTCATCGGCGTGAAGACGTTCTCCCGCGACGCGGGGGACGACCTTCCGCCCGGCGTGAACGAGCTCGTTCGCGTCTATGTCGCGAAGAAGCGCAAGATCGCAGAGGGCGACAAGCTTGCCGGCCGCCACGGCAACAAGGGCGTCATCTCAAAGATCGTTCCCGAGGAGGACATGCCGTTCCTCGAGGACGGCCGTGCCGTCGATGTCGTGCTGAACCCGCTCGGCGTCCCGAGCCGGATGAACATCGGCCAGATCCTCGAGACCCACCTGGGGTGGGCCGCGGCGCACGGAGTCTTCCCCGAGGGTGGCCCCGTGAGCTCGCGTGCGCCGATCAACGCGCCCGATCCACGCTGTGTCGCGACCGCCGTGTTCGACGGCGCGACGGAGGGTGACGTCGACGACGCGCTCGTCGAGCTCGCTCGTATGGTCGGCCCGACCACGTTGACCATGGACGTCGACGACTCCGCTGTGCGCGGAAACCGTTGCTCCGGCAAGGTGACGCTCTACGACGGCAAGAGTGGTGAGCCGTTCGCGCAGGAGGTCACCGTCGGCTTCATGTACATCCTGAAGCTCCTCCACCTCGTCGACGACAAGATCCACGCTCGATCGACAGGCCCCTACTCGCTCGTCACGCAGCAGCCTCTCGGAGGCAAGGCGCAGTTCGGAGGGCAGCGGTTCGGTGAGATGGAGGTCTGGGCGCTCGAGGCCTATGGATCGGCGTACACGCTCCAGGAGATGCTCACGATCAAGTCCGACGACACCATCGGGCGCGTCAAGGCCTACGAGGCGATCGTCAAGGGCGAGAACATCGCCGAGCCGTCCATTCCCGAATCTTTCAAGGTGCTGCTCAAGGAGATGCAGTCCCTCGCGCTCGACGTCCAGGTGCTCTCGGACGAGGGTCGTGAGGTCGAGGTTCGCGAGGAGGACGACGAGCTTCTGCGGGCTGCCGAGGAGCTCGGCATCGATCTGTCGCCCGGCTCGCTTCGCGCAGCTGCGCGTCAACCGACCGTCGAGGAGGTCGAGGAGGGCGAGGAGCGCGCAGATGAGGGCGGTGAGCTCGTGCTCGCGGCCGACGAGGAGCTCGGGAGCGTCGAGGGTGACGAGGCTCCCCTCGAAGTCGACCTGGCAGACGTCGAGGTCGAAGAGTGATCGCGCAAATCACGGAATCGAGAGAGAGGTTCGAGGCGCTAGATGGAATCCAGTAGACGCGGTCCCGACATCAACGACTTCGACTCGATCCGGATCGGTCTGGCATCGAGCAAACAGATCCGCGACTGGTCCTCCGGCGAGGTAACGAAGCCGGAGACGATCAACTACCGCACGCTCAAGCCGGAGCGTGACGGGCTCTTCTGCGAGCGCATCTTCGGTCCGACGAAGGACTGGGAGTGCTACTGCGGCAAGTACAAGCGCGTCCGGTACAAGGGGATCATCTGCGAGCGTTGCGGCGTCGAGGTGACGCGGCAGAAGGTGCGCCGCGAGCGCATGGGCCACATCGATCTCGCCGCGCCGGTCTCGCACATCTGGTTCTTCAAGGGCGTTCCCAGCCGGATCGGCTACCTGCTCGACATCGCCCCGCGCGAGCTCGAGAAGGTGCTCTACTTCGCCGCGTCGATCGTGACGGCAGTCGACCGCGAGAAGCGCCAGGCCGACCTCGCAGACCTCGAGGACAAGGTCGCAGGAGAGAGCGAGCGCATCTACCTCGACCGCGACGAGGCGCTTTCGGGGCTCGACGACCGTTTCTCGCGGCGCCGCGACTTCTTCGCCTCGGGCAAGGTGCGCAACTTCGACGAGGACGACGACTTCTGGGTCCGTGGTCTCAACAACTGGGCGGAGGAGGCCGTGCTCCCGACGCTCGAGGACATCCGCACCCTTGGGAGCGGCGTGTTCGTCGAGCTCGCGAAGAAGATCACGAACGAGGATCCGCGGAAGGTCCGCGAGCTCGTCCGCCAGACGGCGACCCGCGACGACCGTCGACTCGCTCCCCGCGAGGTCGAGTCCGTCGCAGCCGCCGCTGTCCAGATCGAGGCCGCCCTGGCGCCGCTTCGCATCCAGCTCGACAAGGCGACCGGATCGAAGAAGGGTGCGATCACGAAGCATCTGAAGCGGTTGCAGGAAGGCCTTCTGACGGGAGCCGAGCTGACCGAGGAGGACGCCGAGCTCGTTGCCGACGTCGATCGCAAGAATCTGGACCGGGCGCGCGAGATCGGTAACGGGCTGCTCGCCGATCTCCTGGTTGCTGTCGACCCCGACGCGGACGGCGCGGCGGTGCGCGAGCTCGCATACGACCTCTGCCTCGTCGAGGGAACGCGCAAGGACGACCTCGACGCGGTCGGTCAGTGGGCCTTGAAGGTGCGCGAGATGGTCGCGGACATCGACCTGCGGCGCGAGGACACGCGTGAGGCCGCAGTCGACGCGGTGCGCAGGCTCGAGCAGACGTGGCTGCTCTTCAAGGAGCTCGAGCCGAAGATGATCGTCGGCGACGAGCAGATCTTCCGCGAGCTCAAGGACCGGTTCGGCTCGCCGTACGGCTTCGGGATCTACTTCCGGGGTGGCATGGGCGCCGAAGCGGTGCGCGACCTGCTTCGCGATCTCTCGCTCGACGCGGAGTCGCTTTCGCTCCGGGACATCATCAAGACGTCGAAGGGCCAGAAGCAGCAGCGCGCGATCAAGCGCCTCAAGGTTGTCGAGGCATTCATCAAGTCGGGTAACAAGCCCGAGTGGATGATCCTCGAGGCCGTTCCCGTCATTCCGCCGGAGCTCCGCCCGATGGTTCAGCTCGACGGCGGACGCTTCGCCACAAGCGACCTCAACGATCTCTATCGCCGCGTGATCAACAGGAACAACCGCCTGAAGCGGCTCCTTGACCTGGGCGCGCCGGAGATCATCGTCAACAACGAGAAGCGGATGCTCCAAGAGGCCGTCGACGCGCTGTTCGACAACGGCCGCCGCGGCCGCGCCGTGACCGGGCCGGGCAACCGGCCGCTCAAGTCGCTCTCGGACATGCTCAAGGGAAAGCAGGGTCGCTTCCGGCAGAACCTGCTCGGAAAGCGCGTCGACTACTCGGGGCGCTCGGTGATCGTCGCCGGCCCCAACCTGAAGCTCCACCAGTGTGGGCTGCCGAAGCTCATGGCCCTCGAGCTCTTCAAGCCGTTCATCATGAGTCGGCTGGTCGAGCGCAAGGCGGTGCAGAACATCAAGGCCGCCAAGAAGATGGTCGAGTCGATGATCCCGGAGGTTTGGGACGTTCTCGAGGAAGTCATCGCCGAGCACCCGGTGCTGCTGAACCGCGCGCCGACGCTGCATCGCCTTGGAATCCAGGCCTTCGAGCCCGTGCTCGTCGAGGGGAAGGCGATCCAGGTCCACCCGATGGTCTGCCAGGCGTTCAACGCGGACTTCGACGGCGACCAGATGGCGGTGCACCTGCCGCTCTCAGCCGAGGCACAGGCGGAGGCTCGCGTGCTCATGCTCTCGTCCAACAACATCCTCTCGCCGGCGAGCGGTCGCCCTCTCGCAACGCCGAACCAGGACATGGTGCTCGGCGCCTACTACCTGACCTACTGCGCCTACGACCTGGTCTCTACCAGCGCGGCGGCCATGGCGAAGGCGCTCGGCAAGAAGGGGCTTCGGCGCTTTCGTACCGAGGAGGACGTGGAGTTCGCTGTTGCTGCGGGATCGGTCGACTACCAGGATCCGATCGAGTACGAGTGGGGCGGCGAGCGGCTGCTGACGACGCCGGGCCGCGTCATCTTCAACGCGGAGGTCGAGCGGGCGCTCGATGAGGCCACGGGCGGCGACTTCCAGGATCACCCGTACCTGAACAAGACGCTCACCAAGCGGGAGCTCGACTCGTTCATCGGCGAGCTCGTCGAGCTGTACGGGCCGAACACAATCGCGTCCGCTCTCGACGTGATCAAGTCGCTCACCTTCCGCTTCGCGACGCGAGCCGGGATCACGATCTCGAAGAACGACATCGTCATCCCGCCCGACAAGGAGGCGATCCTCGCCAGGTACGAGGAGGACGTCTCGAAGGTCGGTCGCGAGTACGACCGTGGCCTGATGACGGAGGAGGAGCGCGACGAGCGCATCGTCGCCATCTGGACCGAGGCGACCGACGAGGTTGCCGACCGGATGATGGCGAACCTCGAGGAGACGAACCCGATCTACATGATGGCCAACTCGGGTGCGCGCGGCTCGTTCAACCAGATCCGGCAGCTCGCAGGTATGCGCGGGCTCATGGCCGACCCGAAGGGCGAGATCATCTCGCGCCCGATCAAGGCGAACTTCATGGAGGGTCTCACAGTCCTCGAGTACTTCATCTCCACGCATGGAGCGCGCAAGGGTCTCGCGGACACCGCGCTCAGGACAGCCGACTCGGGGTACCTGACGCGGCGTCTCGTCGATGTCTCTCAGGACGTCATCGTGCGCGAGGAGGACTGCGGCACCGATGACCACATCGAGCTTGCGCTCATACTCGACGACGCACCCAACAAGAGCGTCGCCGGGCGCGTGGCCGCGGCCGACATCGCAAAGCCGATCAAGGACGGCAAGCCGGGCAAGACCGTGATCGTCGAGAAGGGCGCCGAGATCACGCCGAGCGCGCTGCGGCGGCTGGTCGAGGAGTTCGGCGAGTACGCCGAGACCGCCACGGTGCCGGTTCGCTCGGTGCTCAAGTGCCGGAGCGAGTACGGCCTGTGCAGGCTGTGCTACGGGACTTTCCTCGCGACCGGTGGCTTGACCGAGATCGGCGATGCGGTCGGGATCATCGCGGCACAGTCGATCGGCGAGCCTGGCACTCAGCTCACGATGCGGACGTTCCACACGGGTGGTGTCGCGGGCGCGGACATCACGCACGGGCTCCCGCGCGTCGTCGAGATCTTCGAAGCCCGAAATCCGAAGGGCGCGGCAACGATGGCCGAAGTGGCCGGCAAGGTCGACGTCGAGGAGGCGGATCGTACGATCAAGGTCACGATCACCCCGAGCACGCTCGACGCGAGTGGCGAGCTCCCCGACCCGAAGGAGTACAGCTTCCCGCGGCGGACGCGGTTCGCCGTCACCCAGGGTCAGATGGTCGAGGCCGGAGACCCGCTCAACGAAGGATCACTCAACCCGGCCGAGCTTCTCGATCTCAAGGGCGCGACCTCGACCGAGCTGTACCTCGTCGGCGAGGTGCAGAAGGTCTACAAGTCCCAGGGCGTCGAGATCCACGACAAGCACATCGAGCTCATCGTCCGGCAGATGCTGAAGAAGGTGCGTGTCGAGAGCGCGGGCGAGACGGCGCTCCTGCCGGGCCAGCTCGTCGACCGCGTCGGCCTCGAGCGCGAGAACGCTCGCGTGAAGAAGGAGAAGAAGGAGCAGGCGACCTACGAGCCGATCATCCTCGGGATCACCAAGGCGTCCCTTGCCACCGAGTCCTTCCTCTCGGCAGCTTCGTTCCAGGAGACCACGAAGGTCCTGACCGACGCCGCGATCGA
>DASTEM010000293.1:0-8103 GCA_035709545.1 Gaiellaceae bacterium
CTCCTCCTCCGGCCGACGCGCCCACACCGCCGCGCCTGTGGGAGCCCGGCGTCCTCGAAGGCATCGCGAGCCGTGCTGGGCTCGAGCCCGTCGAGGCGTTCGACCTCATGTACGCGTTCGAGTACGTCGACGAGGAGACGCTCGTTCGTCTAACGCTCGCGCCTGGGCTCGTCGTCGAGGCGATTCGCGTCTCAGGGGAGGACGCCGTGAAGGAAGCCATCGTCGAGTCGATGGCGCCGTATCGCTCTAGCGACGGGAGCTATCGCGTCGAGAACGAATGGCACTTCCTGGTCGCGACGGCGTGACGCGCTGACACAGATCCTCGGCGTGCGCCCATCTGCTCGTACGCGAGTCACCCTAAGGTGCGTTCCGGTTGGGACTAGGGTTCGGGAGCGAACGTGTTCACGTTTGGGCAGCTGCTCCGAGGCGACGCGAAGTACACAGACCCGGCAGGGGTCTACGTCGCTGACTACGCCGCGCCATGGCGTCGCCTAGCTGCTGGTGCCATCGACTGGACACTCTGCTACGTCGCGTTTCTGCTGGTGTCGATCCCGCTCGGAGCCGTTCAGGCGCTCGGCGCCGTCTCCTGGCGGGAGGGTGACTTCGGCGGACTGCCCGGGCATGTGCTCTTCGTAGCCACGCAGGTGTTGACCGTCACACCCGTGATCGCGTATTTCGGGCTGTTGCTGCCGACGAGCCAGACGCTCGGGATGAACGCTCTGGAGCTGCGGGTGGTCTCGACGGAGACTGGGAGAGCGCCGTCGCACATCATGGCGACACTTCGCGGCGTCGTGGGGACGGCGATAGCTGCCTCGTTCTATGTCACCTACCAGGTCGCCACCGGCTTCGACAAAGGCAGCGAGCTCGATACCACGTCGTCCCGCATTCTCGATGCCGCTCATGTGCTCGTCGTCGTGGGCAGCGTCTCGGTCCTCGCGATGATGCTCACGCCGTCGTGCCGCAGCCTGCTCGATCGGCTATTCAGAACTGCAGTCATCGACGAGCTCGAAGCGGTTACTCCCCGCCTGGGGCCGTGGGGGCCGCTCGACACGTTCGACCTGTCGTCGCGGCAGCGCTCGACCGTTCGTCGCTGAGCACCCCGATGCTCGCATGCCAAAGGACGCCAAGAGCGCGTCACTACAATCGGCCGCGCCATGAATGTCGTCGTCTACGTCTCTGATGCGCTGCGCACGGACCACCTCGGCTGCTACGGCGCTCGCTTCGTCAACACGAAGACGGTCGACGAGCTCGCGACCGGCGGCGTGCGCTACTCCCACGCGATCAGCGCGGCTCCGTGGACAGCGCCGTCGACGACCTCGATTGTCACGGGGATGTACGCGCACCACCACGGCTACCTGCATTGGGACGCGCAGCTCGACCCGACGATCGAGACCTGGTTCCGCGCGTTCTCCGCGCACGGGTACGAAGTCGCGAGCTTCGTCTTCGACAGGAATTACCTCTTCAGGGATCTACCCGAGGCCAACGTCCTCGGCACGTCGGAGACGCTCGACGGCGCGTTCGAGTGGTTGCGCGCGAACCGCGATACACCGTTCTTTCTCTACGTCCACAACTGGGCTACGCACATGCCGTACGACATCGTCCACGCCGACCGTAAGAACTGGCTCGCGGCCAAGCACGAGGTCATCGCGGGCATCCAGTCGGACTCGGCGTCCGCGCTCGAGTCGATGAAGGAGCGGTATCGGAAGGCCGTCGAGCGCCAGTCGGAGGTTCTCGTCGCCTCGTTCCTCCAGGAGCTCGAGTCGCTCGGCCTGCGCGAGAATACGGTCTTCGCATTCCTCTCCGACCACGGAGAGTCGTGGGGCGAGCGGTTCGCCGGCAAGGAAGACGTGAAGGGCGTCTACCACATGCACGGCGCGACGCTCTTCGACGAGATCGTCGAGGTGCCGCTGATCCTCTCGGCGCCTGGCCGTCTGGAGCCGAGCGTCGTCGACTCGCAGGTGCGCTCGGTCGACCTCATGCCGACGCTGCTGGAGCTCGCGGGTCTTCCTGCGCGTGAAACGGACGGCGAGTCGCTTCTGCACGTCGACGGCGACCGGCCGGCGGTGATCGCGGGCACGGACATGGGCGCGCTTACGAAGCTCGCGGTCCGCATGCCGCCGTGGAAGCTGATCCTCCACATCGAGAGCGGGGAGGAAGAGGCGTACCAGCTCGACGTCGATCCGCGCGAACTCGACAGCAGTCCGACCGACGCGCCGGCCGAGCTCCGCGAGATCGTCTTTCGCGAGCTCGAGAGCGCGGAGCGGCACGAGCTGACCGAGGAGGAGGAGGCGACCGTCGCGAAGCGGCTGGCCGACCTCGGCTACCTGTAGTGACGCAGCTCGCGACGTTCTATGAACGGATGTTCTTCATCCGCCGCTTCGAGGAGACGCTCCTCGATCTGTTCTCGCTCGGCAAGCTCGTGGGAACGACCCACACGTACATCGGGCAGGAGGCGAACGCCGTCGGGATCATCGATCACCTCGATCCCGCCGTCGATGTCGTCTTCTCGAACCACCGCTGCCATGGCCACTACCTCGCCTTCGCGGACGACCCGTTCGGCTTGATGTGTGAGGTGATGGGCAAGGGGCCCGGCGTCTGCGGCGGCAAGGGCGGCAGCCAGCATCTGTGCAGGGGCAACTTCTACTCGAACGGCGTCCTCGGGAGCATCGTCCCCGTCGCCACGGGCATCGCGCTCGCCGAGAAGAAGAAGGGCAGCGGCGCCGTGTCGACCGTATTCCTCGGCGACGGCACGCTCGGCGAGGGCGTGAGCTACGAGTCGCTGAACATGGCGTCGCTCTGGCGGCTCCCTGTCCTCTTCGTCGTCGAGAACAACCACTACGCGCAGTCGACGCCGGTCGAGCTCGAGCTTGCGGGGTCGATAGCCGCGCGCGGTGCGGCGTTTGGAGTGGAGACCGTCGAGCTCGACACCACGGACGTGGAGGTGATCCACGAAGCTGCAGGGGAGGCGCTCACGCGAATACGCGAGACGAGCGCTCCGTTCTTTCTCGTCCTAAACACCTACCGCTTCAGTCCGCATTCGAAGTCGGACGACCAGCGTGACCCGGCGGAGATCGAGGAGCGCCGGAAGCGCGATCCGCTTCTGGTCGCGGGCTCGCGTCTTGGAGCCGACGAGCGGAGTGGGATCGAGGCAAGGTGCGAGGAGCGTCTTGCTGAAACCGTGGCGGCTGCGGACGCGGCGCCTGCCGCAACTCCGGAGGCTGCTTGAGCACTCAGTCGAAGCGAGGCGTGCAGGCCCTGAACGAGGCTCTGCACCAGATCTTCGCCACCCGAGACGACGTCTACCTCTTCGGGGAGGACATCCTCGACCCTTACGGCGGCGCCTTCAAGGTGACCCAGGGCCTGAGCGACGCGTATCCGGACCGTGTATGGACGACCCCGATCAGCGAGGCCTCGCTCTTCGGCGTCGCGGCCGGAATGGCGCTTCGCGGACAGCGGCCGATCCTCGAGATCATGTTCGGGGACTTCATGGCGCTCGGCCTCGACCAGATCGTCAACGGCATCGCGAAGTTCCGGGAGATGTACGACGACCAGGTCACGGTGCCACTCGTCGTCCGACTGCCGATGGGAGCGCGGCGGGGGTACGGGCCCACGCACAGCCAGTCGCTCGAGAAGCTTTTGCTCGGGATCCCGAACATCTGCGTCGTCGCGGGTAGCGAGTGTCACGACCTCGGCGCGCTTCTCGTCGCTGCCGTCGAGGACGAGCGGCCCGTGTTCTTCATCGAGAACAAGCTCCTGTACGGGCGCGCGCTTCGGAGGCCCGAGCACGGTCACATCGGCGAGCTCGCGGTACGGGAGACCGACGGCCCGTATCCGGCGCTCACGTTCTCGGGGACGGACTTCACGGAGGCGTCCGCGACCATCGTCACGTACGGCGGCATGCTTCCGCTCGTTCTCGAGGCTGCCACTGAGCTGATCCTCGAGCACGAGATCTTCTGCGAGGTCGTCGCGCTTTCGCAGCTCCTCCCGATGGACCTCGACTCCGTGCTCGAATCGGTCGCGCGCAGTGGCGCGCTCGTCACCGCCGAGGAGGGAACGCTCACCGGCGGCTTCGGAGCCGAGATCGCTGCGCGCGTGCAGGCCGCCGCCTGGAGCGACCTGCGCGCACCCGTCCAGCGGGTCGCGGCGCGGGACGGGATCATTCCGTCGGCCCGTCCTCTCGAGGACGCGATGCTCCCGAGCGTGGATGACGTCGTGGCCGCGGTCACCGCGCTCGAAGTCGTGAGAAGCTAGCGCCCTTGCTGGAGATCGTTCTCACGCGCGAGGACGCGAACACCGAGTTCGCGCTCCTCGCCGAATGGCTGGTCGAGGATCGCGCCGAGGTGGCTCAGGGCCAGCCCGTCTGCGTCGTCGAGACAACCAAGGCGACGGTCGAGGTCGAGTCGCCCGGAGACGGGACGATCGTCCAGCTGTACACCGAGAACGTCGAGGTCGAGCTCGGGAAGACGATCGCGTACGTGGCGGAGACCCCCGCCGAGCTCGAGTCGCTGGCCGCGCGGGCGGACAAGCCTGCCGCCAAGCCCGCGCCGGACGAGCGCAAGGCAACGCGTAAGGCCGTCGAGCTTGCCGAGCTTCACGGCGTTGATCTGACTGCGATCGAGAAGCGCGGGTTCATCACCGAGAAGGACGTCGATGAGCTGATCGCGCGGCAGAAGGCATCCGCGGCGCCGGAGCCCGAGCCGGTACTGGCCGGCGTCTCGGCGGACGGCGTGACGTTTCCGGCCTCGTTCGAGCTGAGCGAGAGCGAGGGCGCGCTCGAACCCGGCTTACTCGATTCCCTTCGCGCGGACCCCGGATCATTCCGAGCGCTCTCGCCGGACGAGAAGGTGCGGAGGCTCCGTGAAGCGGGAGCGCAGATCGGAGAGGGCGTCGATCTCGGCGAGGACACGCTCGTCGTCGCCTCGCGCGTCGTGATCGAAGACGGAGTGCGGTTGGGCGCGCACAGCACCGTCGACTGCGAGGAGATCGTCGCGATCGGCGAGCTCTCCCAGTTCGGCGCGGACCTCGAGCTGCGCTGCCGCAGGGCGTTCCTCGGCGCGGGGATCTGGGGCGGGCGCTCCGTGCGTTTCGGGGGCGGTGGCCACCGCGACCCCTGGGCAACGCTCGCGGTCGGCGACCTGGCGTTCGTGGGCGACGAGGCGTTCGTCAACGTGTGCCGACCCGTGCTCATCGGCCGCGAGGTCTTCCTCACGATGCGCTCGATCATCGTCACGCACAACATCGGCCACTCGGTGCTCGAGGGGTTCGAGAACCGCTTCGCCCCGGTTGTGCTCGAAGATCGCTCGCAGGTCGGACTCGGTGCCGTGCTGTACGCAGGTTGTCGGATCGGCGCCGAGTCGATCGTCGCGTCGAACTCGTATGTCGTCGGCGACATCCCCGCCGGTTCGTTCGCGATCGGAGTTCCCGCGAAGGTCACCGGGAACTCGAGCCACAAGCTGTCCGATGCTCGCCGGCTCGAGATCGCGCGGCGGATGATCGACGACCTGCACGAGCTCCTCGCCCTGCGCGGGCACGCTGTCTCCGCGATCAGCGAGGGCGACCCTCGCGGCTTCGAGGTCGGGGGGACTCACGTGCTCTTCACGCCCGCGTACCGAGGTGGAATCGACGCGCGGGCCGTCGTTCTGACACTGGAGGCTCGCGGCCAAGTGCCCGATGGGGTGGCCGTCATCGACCTCGGCGCCCGGAAAGTGCACGGAAGCGGCGATGTCGTTCTCGACTCCGTGCGGGAGTTCTGTCGCAAGCGCGGCATCAGGCTCGAGCCGGGCCCGTGGCGATACCCGGGAGGGTTGGTCTGACCTAGACCTTTTCCCCTGGTAATTGGGGCCTCTCGGTACTAGGGTGCGATGTCGAGGGAAGTCTCGAAAAGAGGCCGCCGGGAGTTGCTCAGAAGATCGCCTATCGTGCTCGGACTCGTCGCGCTCGCTGCGGCTGCGCTTGCCTCGGCGTCGGCGGGACAACCTGGGCCACCCGGAGGCTCGCCTCCCGGGCTCGACAAGGCGATCGCAGCCAAGGAGAAACATGCGGCGCGGTTGCTCGACAAACCAGGTGTAGCCGGTATCGGTGTCGGGTTGAACCCGGCCGGAAAGCCGGTCATCAAGATCTACAAGGAGCGGCAGGACGTCGCCGACCTGCCCGACGAGCTCGAGGGTGTC
Source organism: Gaiellaceae bacterium (assembly GCA_035709545.1). Taxonomy (GTDB): domain Bacteria; phylum Actinomycetota; class Thermoleophilia; order Gaiellales; family Gaiellaceae; genus GMQP-bins7. The sequence goes on from DASTEM010000293.1 coordinate 6,171, forward strand.
CCCGTTGAGTCTGTGACTACCGGCGTGCTCGAGCCGCGCGACCATTCGCCATCGCACAGGTTCCCGCGACCCGTCCCGATCGGGGTGTCCGCGGGCCTGGCCGGCGTTGCGACGGGAACCCTGGGCGTTCGTGTCACCGACGGGACGAACGTGTACGCGCTCTCCAACAATCACGTCTTCGCCGGTATCAACACCGCGACCGTCGGCGACCCGATCATCTCTCCCGGCGACGTCGACGGCGGCAGCGACCCCGCGGACCGCATCGGCACTCTCTACGACTACCAGACGATCGATTTCGGCGGCGGCACGAACACGATGGACGCTGCGATCGCTCTGACGTCGACGGCGAACGTGGGCACCGCAACGCCGGCAGACGGATACGGCACTCCGAGCCCGGTCACGACGCCGGCGTTCGTGGGGCAGGCGGTTCAGAAGTACGGGCGAACGACGGGTCTGCAGCTCGGAAGCGTCGCCGCGACGAACGTGACCGTCGACGTCTGCTATCTCCTTATATTCGAGTTCTGCCTCCAGGAGGCCCGGTTCGCGAGCCAGATCTCGGTGTCGCCCGGACCCTTCAGCGCACCGGGCGACTCGGGCTCGCTCATCGTCACGCAGGGCACCAACCAGCCGGTGGCCTTGCTCTTTGCGGGCGGCGACGGGCTGACGATCGGCAGTCCCATCGACGCCGTGCTGCAGCGATTCGGCGTCACGATCGACGGCACACCGCCGCCTCCCGGCGCGCCCTCCGCCCCCAGCTCGCTGTCGGCGACTCCCGGGGATGCCAGTGTCTCCCTCTCCTGGAATACGCCTGGCTTCGACGGCGGCTCACCGATAACGGGCTACAAGGTCTATCGCGGTACGACCCCCAACCCGACCACCGTCGTCGCCACCCTCGGCGTGCAGACGAGCTACTCGGACTCCGGCCTCACGAACGGCCAGACGTACTACTACAGAGTCTCCGCGCTGAACGGAAACGGCGAGGGCCCCACCTCGAACGAGGCCTCCGCGACGCCTGTCGCGCTCGTCGTACCGAGCACGCCGCTCTCCGTCCTGGACAACTTCAACCGGGCGAACGAGAACCCGCTCTCCGACCAAGGGCGCTGGTCGAACAGCATCATCCCCGGGGCTGAGAACGGTCTCCACGTCAGCTCCAACCAGCTCGCCTGCTCGGTGGCGACGACCTGCACGGGGTGGCGAAACAATGCTCAGTACGGTCCCAACGCCGAGGTCTACGCACGGCTGAACACCCTGCCCGGGGTCAACAACCAGCTCCGCCTCTATGCCCGTCTGCAGATGCCGGCGGTCTCGGGCTACGTGCTCTGGGCTGCTCAGCAAAGCGGAACCGACGAGGTCTGGCTCGATCGCTTCGACGCGGGCGCCGCCACCCGGCTCCTGACCATCCCGCACGAGCTCGCCCCCGGTGAGACCATGCTCCTGCGCGTTCAGGGCACGAGCATCGAGGCCTGGAGCAACGACGGCTCCACCTGGTCACGGCTGGGGGTCGTCCAAGACGCGACCCACAGCGCTCCAGGGCACGTGGGTGTGGGACTGCGCGGGACGAGTGGGCGCGTGGATGACTTCGGCGGGCGCACGATGGGTGCGCCGCCGCCCGACACAGAACCCCCCAGCGCTCCCGGAACCCTGAGCGCGAGCGCCGTCTCGCAGAGCCAGATCGACCTCAGCTGGGGCGCGGCGACCGACAACGTCGCCGTCAGCCTGTACCGGATCGAGCGCTGCCAAGGCGCCGGCTGCACGAACTTCGCCGAGATCGCGACCACCACCGGCACGAGCTACCCGGACGTCGGCCTGGCGTCCTCCAGCGACTACTCCTACCGCGTCCGCGCCCAGGACGCCGTGCCCAACCTCGGCCCCTACTCGAACACGGCGAGCGCGACGACACCGGCAGCGCCGCGCCCTCTCTACTTCTCTCTTC
>DASTEM010000294.1:0-2378 GCA_035709545.1 Gaiellaceae bacterium
GCGGACGGATGAGGGTGCGTGTGCACCTGTACGTGGTCGGCTCGGTCCGACCGAAGAACGTGTGCCGCTCGTCCTGCGACGCCAGCTCCCAGCCTTCTGCAGTCGTGCAGAAGATCCACTCGGTCGTACGCCCCTTCAACACGCGCCAGAGAAGGCTCGCGCCGCACTCGGCAGCGCGAACGGTGATCGTCGAGCGCTTCGGGTAGCGGTGGGTGACGCCGGTCAACGCATCGGTCTTCTCCACACCGTCTGTCTCGTAGACGTACACGCCCTCGGGAATCGGCGACGGCGCGCCGGGAGTCGGCTCGGTGTCGGTCCGGAAGCTCGTGACCGCCTCGTCGACCGTGACCGGCTCGGCGGTGTCGCGCAGGACGAAGAGCCAGACCGCCGCGATCGCGACAGCAAACGCGCCGACGACTCCAGCCGCGATGAACCCGGCCCGTCTCACGAGCGCGAGCGTATCGCTGAAAGGACCTACTCGGCGTCGTGCCGAGCCAAGCCTTCGGCCACGGCGGCGAACTCGGCGAGCGCAGCCTCGAGGTCCTCGACGATCTCCTGCGCGATCACGTCCGGCGGCGGCAGGTTCTCGAGATCCTCGAGCGACTCGTCGCGAAGCCAGACGAGATCGAGGCTGACCTTGTCGCGCGCAACGAGCTCGTCTACGGGGGCCTTCGCCGGCGCTACGCTGCGCGACGGAGCGGCATGGGCCCGGTGGCCCAGCGGGTCTTCAAAACTCGTGCGGTCGTGCAACCCACGGCTCGGTCGGTTCGACTCCGGCGCCGCTCCGTCAACCCGAAACCGTTGAAGCTCGGGCACGAGTACGACGAATCGGACGCGTCGTCTCCGCGCGCTCGCGTCCCACTAAGCGAAGCGCAGCTCTCGCTTCCGCCGATTTTCAACCGCGGCGGCGCGGCGGGTGCGCTCTTCAGGGGTAGAACGAGCGTCGGAGAAGGCGCGCTGCTTTGCCCATCTCACCCGTTCCGCGTCCGTCATCTCACGGATGACAAGCTGCCCCGACGCGACCTGCTCGCGCACGTGTTCGAGCTTCGCCTGGCGGGCCTCGTGATCTCGCTCCCGACTCGTCTTCGCCACCATCGAAGTCTAGCTTCACTCATGGCTGTCAGGAATCCCCTGCTTCCGGCAGCTTTCGCAATCGCCTTAATCGCGTTGCTCGTCATCTCGAAGCGACTCCTCGGCCAAGTGTGCCCAGCAGTCCAGGTACTGCAAGACCCTCTGGTTCAACTTGCGCGCGAGTGGCACGACCTCGACCCACGCGATCTCCTCGCCGTCGCCCAACCGGGTGTTGAGAAAACCCGCCATTGCCTTTGCGTCGTCGTCGTCAGTGAACGCCCATGCCGTCTGGTCGCGGGGAGCGAGTCGAGGGTCGAGCACCACCACGCAGATGTTGGCCACTGCCTAGACGTTAGGTCGCCACCCCCCAAATGGGTATCCCTCGTGCGAGGGTCGCGTGAGGCCTCGCCGGCGCTCGCGAAGCGCCATCTCGGCGTGCTCGACCTGCTCACGATCGCACGCCCGTTGCAAGCGTCCCAGAGCCGAGCTTTGCGAGGTCAAAACCCATGCTCTCACGCCGTAAGCCCTCGGATGGCGTGTCGGATTTCCCCCGTTCAGGTCACGCTAGCCGCGCGCGGCCATGCCTATTCTCGTCTCTGGCCCGGGCGTCCGGGTACTGGTGCCCTGCCGCAGGCGCCCTCTAGGTGACCCCCCGCCCGGGCCTCTCGCCGAGGCGAACCAGCGAGTTGCCGTGCCGTCGTGCAACCCACGCCTCGGTCGGTTCGACTCCGGCGCCGCTCCGTCGTCAGCCGCTCGTCGTATCGCCTGACTCCACTTCCTCGAGCACGCGCAGCGCGCCCCGCCGGCCGGGGATCGTCGGAACGCGCACGCGGCCGCCGCCAAAGAGCCGAGATGCTCGTACGCCTCCGCGGCGAGGACCTGCTCGCGTGTCGCAGCGACCCGCTCGCGCTCGCGAACCCGGTAGACGACGGCGAGTGCCCCGCTCGGCGCGTAGCGCAGGACATATGAGTGCGCCCAGATCACCATCGCCTCGCCGAACGGAGCACGGGCGTTCAGGAGCCGGAGAATGATCCAGAACGTCACGGCTTGCGCGAGTGGAGCCGCGGAGAAACAGACCGCGCTGAGCAGAAGCGTCTTCCACGAGCCTTCCCAGTCGAGCTCCGTGATCGCGGCCCACTGGCTCTTGACCGCGATCACCAGCCCGATCACGACGCCGACGAGGGCGATCCAGTGGAACCAGCGGTTGAGCGACGCCCAGAGCTTCCGTAGAGCGCCCTTCGCCGCCACACCTCTAGACGCCATGCGGCGGCGGACAGCCGTGCGGCATCGGACTCCGAGTACTCGTC
>DASTEM010000295.1:0-7705 GCA_035709545.1 Gaiellaceae bacterium
CATCACTCCGCGCTTGATCGACCTCGTCATCGTCAAGGAGGCGTCCTCGCCGACTCCGCTGAACGGGATCGTCAACTACTCGCTGACGGTCACCAACAAGGGTCCCGACACGGCCACGGACGTGCAGGTGGCCGATCCCGCGCCTGCGGGCATCACCTACCTGAGCGCGAGCCCCTCGCAGGGCTCCTGCTCGCTCGGCCCCGCCCTCGTTACCTGCGCACTGGGCACCATTGCCCCCGGACAGACGGTGACGATCGCCATCACCGCACGCGCGACGACGGTCGGCTCACACACGAACACGGCCACGGTCACGGGCTCGGGCGGACGCGAGACGAACCCGGCCGACAACGTCGACTCGGCCGTCACGATCGTGCCGGCCCCGCTCAAGCCGCCGGTCGTGAAGCCTGCGCCGGCTCCCTGCCTCGCGCTCACCGTCTCACCGCAGATGATCAAGGCCGACGGCAAGGCGGACCGGCTCTCGGTCAAGGTGACCGCAGGCAAGAAGCGGATGAAAGGCGTCACGGTCGTGGTCTCGGGAGCGGGCCTCAAGCGCTCGGCGCTCTCGAACGGCAAGGGCGTGGCCGTTCTGAAGGTCAACCCGCGCAAGGCCGGGATCGTCACCATCACCGCCCAGGAGCCCAACCAGAAGGTGTGCGGCGCCAAGCGGATCGGCGTGGTGGGGGTGTTCTTGCCGCCAGTGACGGGCTAGGAGGCGGTTGCTGCTCGAATCTCGTGCAGAAACCACGGGTCACTCGAATGAGGAATTGTCCCTCCCTCTGGCGGGGGATACCCTGAGAGTTGGCATGACAGCACCGATTCCGATGAGGTGGGGGCTGGCCGTGGCGTCTGCGGCGGTGCTCGCTCTCGCGATCGTGCTGTCGCCGAGCCCCGCCGCCGGGGCGTCGTCAACGAGCGTCTCGCAGATCGACGTCGTCGGCTCCGGAACGATCGCGTGGCACGAGCTCTCCGTGCTCGCGGAGCCGCAGGCGGGGGCGAAGAGACTGGCCGTCTTGAAGCAGTTTCGACCGGACTTCCGCCCGCAGTACGTGCTCGCGCTCGACGTCGTCAAGGCCAAGAAGACGGGAAAGCCGACCTGGTACCGGATCAGCATCCCTGGCCGCCCTAATGGCAGGACGGGGTGGGTGCGCGCAGCGGGTGTCGAGATCCACCCGGTGCAGAAGCGCCTGATCGTGTATCGCGGCGCGAAGAAGTTCGAGTACTGGAACGGGAGCAAGCTCGTGCGTACGGGAAAGGTGGCCGTCGGAAAGCCGGGCGCCGAGACTCCGCTCGGGCTCTTCTACGTCACGTGGAAGTTCAACCCCTCGATCGACCCCGAGTGGGCGATCCTCGGCGCGTACGCGTTCGAGACCAGCGCCTACTCGAAGCTCACCGACTGGCCGGGCGGAGGCATCGTCGGGATGCACGGCACGCCGTGGCCGTGGCTCCTCGGGCAGGCTGTCTCCCACGGGTGCATTCGGGTCCACAACGACAGCATCGAGTTCCTGCGCAACCGCGTTCCGCTTGGGACGCCGGTCAAGATCGTCCGCTAAGAACGGGGATCCGCGAGTCCGCGTCGAACCCTTCGGGGTGCTCGAGGTGAATGAGCCTCCGCCGCCGCCCGCGCAACGCGTCGGCGGAATCGTCGACGGCATCGACCGGTTCTTTCCACTCGCCTGGGTCGGCATCTACCTCCTGCTTCCGGTCAGTGGTTGGGCGAGCGTCATGTTCGACTCCTGGTTCGATCAGAAGCGCGATCTCGAGGCGCTGCGCTCGGTGCTGGCCGACGGACGCGCCGACGCGATCGCCGACAGTCTCATCGGACCTGCGTACATCGCGACCGCGGCGTGGCTCCACTCGGTAGTCGGTTTGAGTCCGGAGGATGCGCTCGTCTGGCTCACGCGAGGCTCATACGTCCTCGGGGTTGCGGCCGGCATGGTGATCGTGCGCGTCGCGGTTCGAAGGCTCGTCGCGACTCCTCCGCTGGCGTCGATCGCAACGCAGCTCCTGTTCGTCTCTCTCGTGTTCGCCGCGGGGACATGGCACTGGTCGGACGTGCCGTGGAGTCACTTCTTCGCGGCGTTTCTTGCTGTATCGCTGTACGCGCTCCGCTACGCGCCTGAACGTGCGACCGTCGTTCAGGCATGCGCGGTCGGAGCCGTCCTCGCACTCCTCGCGCTCACGCGGAGCTTCGAGCTCGTGGCCCTCGTCGCGGCGTGGGCAATCGGCGTTGTCGTCCTCGCTGCTCTGCGTCTCTCGGGCACCAGAATCTGGCAGGCGCGCCACATCGTGACTGCGTTCGGCGCCTTCGCAGCAACGGTCGCCGTGGTCTACCTCACGACAGGGAAGCGAGATCTCTTCTTCCTCTACTCGAACCACCTCGACCGGCAGTCGGGCAACGTCCTCGCCGCGGAGGTGGCGGAGACGCCGACGTTCAGCCTCTCGCTCGTCCCGGCGAAGCTCGTGCAGCTCTTCGTGGAGCCGTGTTACTACTCGATGTGCTCCGTGTCGGACTATGCGGGTGGAGCGAGCCCACTGCCGCGAGAGCTCGCCGGCGCGGCGGGAAACGAGCGACTGTGGCGACTGCCGTTGGCCATCCAGCTTCCGGCACTTGTGTTGCTACCGCTGTGTGTCATCGCGGTGCTCGCACTCGTCGTGTGGTTCTCGCGGAGAAAGGCGACCGGAACGTCGAGTGCTCGGGAGCTGAGGTTGCTCTTCGAGATGACAGTCGCAGCATCGGGAATCGTTCTCGGCTACGCGGCGAGCACGCTTACCGGATCGAGCCATCTCCGGTACGGGTTCGCGCGTGATTTCCTCTTGCCCGCACTTCTCACGAGTGTGGTCTCCGTCAGTCTCGTCACTGCCGGCATGTGGCTCGTCCTCTCGCGACGGCAACGTCGCGGCCGGCTATCCGCCGAATTCAAGTTCGTGATACTCAGCGTGGTCGTGGCTGCGGGCGCGGTCACCTCCGCCACCGTTGCGCGGTCACACGGTCTGCCTCGTATCGAGAGCAGACAGCTGGGACCGGTGTCGTACGCGGCCCGCTGCTCAGGCGACACATGTCACATCGCGATCACGGCGAAGACGCGCGCTGGGGCGCCGATCTCGATCCCGGAAGCATCGACGTTGACCTTCGGTTGTGGCAGCTCCAGACCTCAGTTGTCGACCTACGCATCGAGACCGACCGAGGGCGTGCGTCTACCGACGACGTGTCGCGATCCGCGGCTCGTCGCCGCCTGGCCGACAGTCATGGGGCTTCCGCCCGGGAGCTACGAGCTCAGCTTCGTCGATGTCGTGAACCTTGCGCCCGGCACCTGAGCGCTACGAGCCTGACGAAGCGACGAACGCGTAGGGCAGAACTGATTCGCTCGCGAGCGCGCGGTACGCGCCGGACTTGGCGGGGGCTGAGGCGAGGTTGCGCAACGTGTAGCCGCCGTCGAGGAAGCGGTGGCCCGCAACGAACGGCCGCCACGAGCCGCCGCCGCCGTACGAGACCGAGACGCGCTCGAATCGGAAGCCGAAGCCATTGCATGCTGCCTCGCCGCCGTTCCAGGTCTCTGCCGTTGCGATCGGCGCCCAACGACCGGACGACTGGCGGAGGTGAAAGGGCTCGGCGACGGCGTGGTCGTCGACCCAGATCCGCCACCAGCCGGGTCGCTGCGACATCTCGAGGACGGCGATCCGGTGGCTCCGGCCGACCGGCACGCCTTGCTCGATGAGGATGAACTCCGGGTCGCGGCCTTCACGAGTCACCTCTGCGTAGATGAACGGATCCATTCCAGGCATCGAGGCGATGCCGGCCTGGATCCATGCGTCCTGACCACCCGCGCCTTGGCCCGGGCCTCCGACGCCGACCCATCCGGCCACGTGGCCGGCCTTCACACTCAGGTCGCGTGTGACCGTCAGAGTCGCCCGGACTCCGTGACCACGGTAGGTCGCCTGGTGTCCGGCATACGCATATCCGTTGGTGCCGAGCCCATCGCCGCACGCTCGTCCGGCGGTTGCAGTTGTGGAGGCGCCCACGAGCGCCGCGACTGCGATCGCGCCGACGAGACCAGCGAAGAGATGCCGCACCCGCACTCCGAGGTCGTCGGCGCTGCTGCGCGCCCGAGCCATCCCTCGTTCTTGCGATCAGGTCCCAAGAGAGACGGGCGCCCGGCCAGGCCTTTCTCCGCGCCCGCCTACAATGCGGCGCGATGGCGACGACCGAGGACCGCGGCGCGGCCGACTCGGTCGGCGCCTGGCGCGAAACGGTTTACGACCGCGTGCCGGAGCGCGCTGACGAGCTCTTTTCGACGATCTCAGGGATCGAGAACGAGCCGCTCCACACTCCCGAGACCGGCGATCTCGACTACGCGCGTGACCTCGGGTACCCGGGCGAGTACCCATTCACTCGCGGCGTCTATCCCTCGATGTACCGCGGGCGGCTCTGGACGATGCGGCAGTTCGCGGGCTTCGGCACAGCGAAGGAGACGAACGAGCGCTTCCGCTACCTGCTCGACCACGGCCAGACGGGGCTCTCGACCGCGTTCGACATGCCGACTCTCATGGGCTACGACTCGGATCACCCGCGCGCGCTCGGCGAGGTCGGCCGCGAGGGCGTTGCCGTCGACTCGCTCGACGACATGGAGACACTCTTCGCCGGGATCCCACTCGGCGACGTCTCCACCTCGATGACGATCAACTCACCGGCGGCGATCGTTCTCGCCTACTACGTCTGCGTCGGCGAGGAGCAAGGCGTTCCGCGCGACCGGCTTCGGGGCACCGCACAGACGGACATCCTCAAGGAGTACATCGCCCAGAAGGAATGGATCTTCCCGCCGGAGCCATCGATGCGGCTCGTGGTGGACATGATCGAGTTCTGCACGCGCGAGATGCCGCTCTTCCACCCGATCTCGATCTCCGGGTACCACATTCGCGAGGCGGGATCGACGGCCGCACAGGAGCTCGCCTTCACCTTGGCAGACGGGTTCGCGTACGTCGAAGCCGCCGTCGAGCGAGGGCTCGGCGTCGACGACTTTGCCCCCAGGCTCTCCTTCTTCTTCAACGCCCACCTCGACTTCTTCGAGGAGGTCGCGAAGTACCGGGCAGCCAGGAGGATCTGGGCTCGCGAGATGCGGAATCGGTTCGGGTCACGGAGTGAGCGCTCGCTCCTCATGCGCTTCCACACGCAGACTGCCGGCGTCTCGCTCACGGCGCAGCAGCCCGAAGTGAACATCGTGCGCACGGCGCTCGAAGCCATGGCGGCCGTACTCGGCGGGACGCAGAGCCTGCACACGAACTCATTCGACGAGGCGCTCGCTCTTCCGACCGAGGAAGCAGCGCGCCTGGCGCTCCGGACGCAACAGGTGATCGCCCACGAGTCGGGCGTGGTGAACACGATCGACCCGCTCGGCGGCTCGTACTACGTCGAGCACTTGACGACGACTCTCGAGGCGCAGGCATACGAGTACTTCGACCGGATCGAACAGCTCGGCGGCGTCGTCGCAGCGATCACCGAGAACTTCTTCCAGCGGGAGATCGCCGAGGCGTCGTTCCGCTACCAGCAGGAGGTCGAGTCGGGGAAGCGCGTGGTTGTGGGCGTCAATCGCTACCTGCTCGATGACGAGCAGCCGATCCCGATTCTGAAGATCGATCCAGCCCTCGAGCAGAAGCAGATCGAGCGTCTGGCCGCGGTTCGGGGACGGCGCGACTCGGCGGTCGTAGAGGCGCGGCTGGCTGCTATCAAGGACGCGGCGGCAACGGACGGCGTCAACCTCATGCCGCCGATCATCGACGCGGCGCGTGACTACGTGACGCTCGGCGAGATGTGCGACGCGCTCCGCGAGGTGTGGGGCGTGTGGCGAGAGACGCCCGTCTTCTAGCCGCGGTCGAGGACCCGCTGGTACACGGCTTCGAACCGCTCGGCGACCTTGTCCCAGGTCATGGAATCGCGGATGAGCGCGCGCCCAGCGCTGCCCATGCGGGCGCGCATCTCGGGGTCGCGCGCCAGCGTGACGATCGCCTCGGCCAGCGCCCCTGCGTCTTTCTCGTCGACCAGCAGCCCGGTCTCGCCGGGGCGAACGAGTTCCGGCAGGCCGCCGACCCGAGTCGCCACCAGCGGCTTCCCTGCGGCCATCGCCTCGAGCGCGACATTCGGTAGGCCGTCGACATAGCCGTCGTAGTGGATAGACGGGACGACGACGATGTCTGCGGCCGCCAGGTATACGGAAATCTCGTCACGGTCGACCATGCCCGTGAAGATCACGGTCTCGGCGACGCCGAGGCATCGCGCTCGCGCGGTCAGCTGGTCGCGCCGCGCGCCGTCACCGACGAGCACGAGGCGGAGCTCGGGCTGCCCTGCGCGCGCCTTCGCGTGCGCTTCGACGAGGTACTCGAAGCCCTTGACCGGGATGAGCCTCCCGATACCTGCGACGACGGTGTGCTGAGGCCTAAGACCGAGACGCTCTCGAAGGCGCTCGACGACGACGGGGTCGGCCTCGAGCGCCTGAACGTCCGCTCCGTACTGAATCAGCTCGCTCAAACCTCCCGCACCAAATGCGCGCGCGCGCTCGAGCAGGTCGCCACTAGGCGCAGTAACGGCTGCGGTGCGAGAAAACGTCCAGCGCGTCGCACGACCGATGGCGTGCGAGCGCTCGGAGACCGCCATGTCGGAGCCATGTAGCGTCACGACCAGAGGAAGGCTCTGTCGGGCGGCCGCAATAGCGCCGATCGGGCCGTTCGGAACCACCCAGTGCGCGTGCACGAGGTCGAACTGCTCTCGCCCGAGGACCGAGCGCGCCGCACGGAGCGCTGAAACAACGACGAGCGGTGCCAGTGCGTACAACGAGCGCCTGATCGTGACTCCCTCTTGCAGCGACTCCGAGTACCCCCAGGGTGTCCACGTCCGGACCGGTGAATAGCGGTACGGGTGGTAGTGGACGTTCCCCTCCGCGAGGGGTCTCCGCCAGGCGCGGTTCTCGGGAAGAAGCAGATGCACCGTGTGTCCGCGCGCCGCGACGTGCCGGACGATCGATTCGACGAAGGGTGCGGTGGGGTCGCCCTCGTACCGAGGGTACGACGATGTGAGTGCGAGGACTTTCACGCGCTGTGGTCAGCGCAAGACTTCGTCGACGTACTGCGCGATCCGCTCGCGCTCGTCCATGCGCTCCTCGTGCTGTGAGGTCACGAGCTCTGAGATCAGACCGAGCGAGACGAGCTGGATCCCGACGACGACGAGGAGCACGCCGAGCGTGAGGAGCGGCCTCGTTCCAATGCCCTCGCCCCAGAGCTTCAGCATCGAGAGGTAGACCAGGATCACGAAACCTACGGCGCCCATGAGAACTCCCAGCCCGCCGAACAGGTGTAGCGGTCGATATCGGTAGCGGCCCATGAACGTAACGCTGAGCAAATCGAACAACCCGCGGAGGTACCGCTCCGGGCCGTAGCGGGACCGACCGTGCTGGCGCGGCCGATGGTTGACAGGGATCTCCGCGATGCGGTAGCCGCGGTAGGAGGCGAGGATCGGTATGAACCGGTGGAGCTCTCCGTAGAGGCGCATCCCTTGCAGCACGTCGGCCCGGTATGCCTTCAAGCCGCAGTTGACGTCGTGAAGACGCACACCGGACACGATGGCTGCCAACCAGTTGAAGACACGCGAGAAGACACGGCGCGTGACCGGGTCGTTCCGCCGCGTCTTCCAGCCCGAGACGAGATCGAAGCCCTCGTC
>DASTEM010000296.1:0-3645 GCA_035709545.1 Gaiellaceae bacterium
ATCCGGATCCAAGCTACGAAGCTCGGCGCGCGCTCGAACGTGCCGAAAGCCGTTCGTAGAGCGCGCGTTGCGAGACCTGGGGCGGCGGTGCCGCTCGACGTGCACCTGTCCATCGCACGCGTGCGCGGATACGTGGAACGCATCGGTCGTCAGCTCGACAAGAAAGCGGTCGATGCGCGGCTCGTCTTCTCCGGCGCGAAGCCCCGCGCGATCAAGTCCGAGGAGGGTCGTCACCTCAAGCGCCTGGCGAACTCGCGGGCCGTCCGCTACGCGCTGATGCGAAACGCGCGCACTCCGATCCGGCTCGCGTTCGACGCGGTGAAACCGAAGGTCGACTCGGCCGATCTCGACACGACGGTTGTAATCCTCCGCGAGTCGAAGCGGCTCGTCTACTTCGTCGACGGCAAATTTGTCCGCTGGTTCGGTGTCGCGACGGGTCAGTCGGCCTATCCGACGCCACTCGGCAGCTACGAGATCGTGAACTTGCAGCGGAACCCGTGGTGGTATCCGCCGCCCTCGAAGTGGGCCGCCGACTCCGATCCTGTCCCGCCGGGACCGGGCAATCCGCTCGGCACGCGCTGGATGGGAATCTCGGCGCCGTACGTCGGGATCCACGGGACGCCCGACGCCGCATCGATCGGCTACTCCGCCTCGCACGGGTGCGTCCGGATGCGGATTCCGGACGCCGAGTGGCTGTTCCAGCGCGTGGAGCTCGGTACCCCCGTGTTCATCATCGCCAGGTAGCGGCGACGGTGGCGCGACGCGCGAAGCTCGTCGCCCAAGGCGTGGCCGTGGGGCTCGTCGCGTTGCTGTTCATCCTGCTCGCGTGGGCGCTCCTGACGGAGGAGGGCGGGGATCTTGCGAAGAAGGCTGCGCGCGGCGAGCGTCCCCAGGCCCCGGACTTCGCGCTCGAGCGCCTCGACGAGAAAGGTGAGCTCACGCTTTCGTCGCTTCGAGGCAAGGCCGTCGTGCTCAATGTGTGGGCCTCGTGGTGCCTGCCGTGCAAGGAGGAGGCGCCCTTCCTCGAGCAAGTGTGGCGGCAGAACGAGAAGCGGGGAGTCGTCGTTGTGGGTCTCGACGCGAAGGACTTTCGCGCGGATGCGCGTCGGTTCATGAAGCGCTTCGGTCTGACGTTCCCGATCGTGTACGACGGCCCGGGCGACGTTATCGGCGGCTACGGGGTGACGGGCTTTCCGGAGACGTTCGTCATCGACCGCGAAGGCAAGGTCGTCGAGGCGTTCGCCGGCGCGGTCAACGCGAAGGAGGATCGAGAGCGCCTTCGTGCGGCGATCGAGCGGGCGCTGACGACGTGAGGTTCTGCGCGCTCGCCGTCGCGATCGGCGTGCTTGTTGCCCCCGCCGTCGCCGTTGCCGCTGAACCCCCGAGTGCGGCCGATCTGGAGTCCGAGCTCGTGTGTCCCGTCTGCGAGACCACGCTGGACCAGTCCACCGCCCCGGTCGCCGAGCTGATGAAGAAGTTCATTCGCGAGCGCATCGCCGCGGGCGACACGGAGCAGGAGATCAAGGCGGCGCTCGTCGCCGACTTCGGGCCCGGTGTGCTGGCGACGCCTCCGAAGAGCGGCTTCGGCCTCCTCGCGTGGCTCCTGCCGCTTGCCGCGCTCGTCGCCGGCGCCGGTGTAGTCGTGGTGGCGATTCGCTCCTGGAGCCGGCGTCGCGTTGCGCCGGAGAACGAGCGCGCGCTCGATCTCGAGCTCGAGCGGCTTGTCGACGAGGAGCTCGCGCGATTCGACGGCTGACGTCTTGAGCTGGACAGCGATTCCGGTCGCCTTCCTCGCCGGCATGGTCTCGTTTCTGGCGCCGTGTGTGCTGCCGCTCGTTCCGGGATACCTCTCGGCGATTTCCGCGGTGGATGCGGAGAAGCTGGGACAGCCGGGAACTGCGCGGCGCGTCGTCGTTGCGAGTGTTCCGTTCGTACTCGGCTTCACCGCGTTCTTCGTGCTTCTGGGCGTGGGCGCTGCGCTCGTCGGCGGCCGTCTCTTCGCCGACCAGTTCCTGCTCGAGAGGATCGCGGGTTTCGTGCTGATCGTCTTCGGGCTCGCGTTCATGGGTCTTCTGCCCTGGCCGGAGCGGCTGCTCGGCGCAGGGTTGGTACAGGGAGCGAGGAGTCGCGGTTCGCGTGTCCTCCTCGGCGGCGCGTTTGCCGTCTGCGCCGCGCCCTGTATCGGGCCTGTGCTCGCGGCCATTCTCGTTCTCGCCGGCTCGTCGGAGACGGTGTTCGAGGGCGCAGCGCTCCTCGGTGTCTACTCGCTCGGACTCGCGGTTCCGTTCGTCCTAGCAGGAGCGGTCTTCACGCGGGCGATGTCGGCGTTCCGCTGGCTGCGAGACCACTATCGCGCGATCCAGATCGGAGGCGGCGCGGTCATGGTCGCTCTCGGGCTCCTGCTCTTCTTCGAGCGCTTCTACGTGCTCCGCGTCTACCTGAACCGCTTCCTCGAGTGGCTCGGGCTCGAGCCCGCCTTCTGATTTCAGATCCTGGGGCGCGCAAGCTGCAGCGAGCCGGTCTCGACAAGGTCGCGCGCTCGTCCGACGTCCTCGAGGACGATGTTGACGTCGACCCCGCGGTGCCGCGGCCGGTATGAGCGCAGGCGCCGTTCCGCCTTCTCGAGCTGGCGCTCGCAGCCGGGCCGGTTTCCGCGACCCGCCTGGTACCAGGCGACCGCGACGTGGACCAGCCCTTGCAGGAAGTCACGCTCGGGCTCGGGCGCGTCCCGCCACTCGTCCTCGAGCTCCTCGTGTGCTTCGAAGTACGCTCCGAGGCGGATCAACTCGATCCCGCGCTCCATTCCCATGTGACGCGATTATCCGCGTCCGAGACTGGTGCTAGTGTCGAGCGCGTGGCGACGATCCTGCTGGTCGGGGTCGACCTCTTCTTTCGCGGGAAGTTGGAGGGTCTGCTGCCCGGCCATCGTCTGGTAACGAGTGACAGCGTGGACGAGCCCGATCTCGTGATCGCGGACATCGCGCGCGTCGAGCCGGACGAGGTCGTGGATGCGTGGCCCGACATCCCCATACTCGGGTACACGAACCACACGGACAAGGCGGGTCTTCAGCGCGCTCACGCGGCCGGTTTCGACCAGGTCACCGTCAAGTCGGCGCTCGTCGAGCGCGCGCCCGAGCTCGTTGCGGAGCTCACAGAGAAGTAGCCAGCCGGAGCTCGTCTGTTCCGCCGGACGCTCTGGCTAGACTCGCAGCGCGTGACGTACATCATCGCCGAGCCGTGCATCGACATCAAAGACAGGTCCTGCGTCGACGTCTGCCCGGTCGACTGCATCCACGAGTTCGAGCGCCTGCTCATCATCGACCCGGAGGAGTGCATCGACTGCGGGGCATGCGAGCCGGAGTGCCCCGTGGAGGCGATCTTCCCCGAGGACGCGCTTCCAGACAAGTGGAACGCGTTCGTCGAGATCAACTACGCCTTCCCAGATCCGGACAAGATCAACCCGCTCGTCGACAAGTACGCGCTCGACAACGACGTCCACAACGAGCCGATCGCCTGACGCGACGTCAGGCGGGAAACAGGTACGCGCAGAGGCGAGGATCGTCAGGCAGCGGCGAGGGCGCGACCTTGCTGACGAGGTAGCGGCCGTCGCCGTCCTCGACCTCGGCTCCAGGCCGTGGAGGCTCG
>DASTEM010000297.1:0-5227 GCA_035709545.1 Gaiellaceae bacterium
CGACCTCTCGGTTCACGGCGGCCCGAGCAAGGCCGTCTACGTCTACCACGCCGAGCACTACGAGCTCTGGAGAGATGAGCTGCCGGAGGCCGATCTCGGCTGGGGCGCGTTCGGCGAGAACCTTACGGTCGTAGGCCTGCCACGCGAGGACGACATCCACATCGGAGACCTCCTCCGTGCGGGCTCGGCTCTGCTTGCAGTCACCCAGCCCCGGCTCCCCTGCTTCAAGCTGTCGGTCCGGTTCGGCCGCGCGGACATGGTGAAGCGCTTCCTGGCGAGCGGCCGGACCGGCTTCTACGTCTCGGTCGTCGAGGAGGGCGTGGTTGCGGCCGGGAACGAGGTCACGTTCGTGTCGCACGACCCGGGTCGAGTCAGTGTCGCCGACATCACCCGGCTCTACTCGCACGACCGCGCGGACATCGACACGATGAGGCGCGCCGCAGAGCACGAGGGGCTACCTGAGGACTGGCGGCGGTGGTTTCGCGAGCGGATCGAGGCTGCGACGAACGGGTCAGCTCGAAGCGCGACTCAGTCGCCTGAGTTCGGCTAACGGGCCGAGCTTCGCGGCCGGCCTCGTGTCGGAGGCGCGGAGCTCGAGCGCAAAGCGATAGCGCCTGCCGGGGTCGTAGATCGGGCATGACTCCTGGCGGCACGGCGTCATCGAGAGCTTGCGCACGCGCTTTCCCCGTGCGTCGAAGAAAGCGATCGTGAGCGGGACCAGGGTGTTCTTCATCCAGAACCCGCCTGTGGTGTCACTCGGGAACACGAACAGCATCCCGTCCTTCGGCGCCCGCTTCCTGTGCATGAGGCCCAGCGACCGCTGGGCCGAGGTCATCGCCAGCTGCGGACGGAACGGCACCCCGTCGAGACGGAGGGTCGCGGTCGTCCGGTCGGACGCGCCCGCACTCGTCGTGACGGCGAGAACGGCGACGATGAAAGCGATACCTCTCGATGCGCGTGCCACGACGCCGAGAAATGTACGGGTCTGCGTCAAATGCACCGATTCAGCAGCGCTCGAGTCAGTCCGCAATCAGCCTGCCACCTGAGATCCCTCCGGAACACGAGGGGGATTTCATCGTGATCCGAACCACGTGGTCAGCGCGTCGAGCAGTCCGGTGTCCGTGCCGTCGCCGACCCAGGCCACGTACCCATCGGGTCGGATGAGCGCAGCAGCCGGGGCTGCTACGTGACCCAGAACCGGAAGCTCCCAATCACCGTCATATTCGACGTCGATGGCCAGCACTCGGTCTGACCATGGGGAGGTATCGCAAGCCCAGGGCTTGTCGAGGTTCAGCAGGACCGCTTGGGCGTCGTGGAGCAGGGTGAAGACTCGCGTCGCTCCGTCGGCGGTCAAGAGGTCGAGATCAGGCATACGCCGCCCGAGCAGCGGGTGTCCCTCTCCGAGGTCGTAATGGATGTCGAGACCGGAGAGCATCCCGGCGACGCGCCTGCGCGGCTCGTCGATGCTCAGCAGTCCGCTCATGGTGTCGCGGAGGGCCTGGTGACGGTCGCCAGGGCTGGTGAGCGCGACCTGGGCCATGGTGTTGTGCAAGACCCGGGCACCGACCGGATGCCGTTCGGCATGGTAGGTGTCGAGGAGGCTCTCGGGGCAGGTCTTGTTTACCACCTGGGCCAGCTTCCACCCCAGGTTCACGGCGTCTTGCACGCCTGTGTTGAGGCCCTGGCCGCCGTGCGGGGGATGCACGTGTGCGGCGTCCCCGGCCAGCAGGACGCGGCCGTGGCGGTAGGAGGCTGCCTGCCGCGACATGTCGGTGAACCTGGAGATCCAGGTGGCGCTGCGAAGCCCGTAGTCCGTCCCGTCGACCGCGATGAGCGTCTTGCTGAGATCCTGCAGGGTGGGCTCGTCGGTGTGCTCGAGCTGCTTTTCGGTCAGTGCGACCCGTACTAGCACTCCGTCCGCCGCCCGGCCGATGCCACCGCCCTCGCGCAAGCCGAACTCCGGCTCCTCGGCCATCTCGACCTCGGCGATGATCCAGCTCCTCGAGGGATCGAGCCCTGCGAAGTCGATACCGGCTGCCTTGCGGATCAGGCTGCGCCCTCCGTCGCAGCCGACGAGATACTCCGCCCGCAGCGGCCTGTCGTCGGACACCTCGACGGCAACGCCGCTCTCCTCCTGAGCGAAGCCCGCTACCTCGCGGCCACGAAGGATCGGTACCCCGAGCTCATCGACCCAGTCGGCCAGGATGCGTTCGAAATGGCTCTGCCACAGCGCGAGCCCGTAGTTGTGGCGGGTGGGGAAATCGCTGATGTCCAGCGGGATTCCGGCGAACCCCTGAACCTGCATCGCCTGCCCCTCCGCGAGGAACCGATCGACGATGCCGCGCTGATCGAGCACTTCGATGGTGCGGGCGTGAAGACCCCCGGCCCGCGAGCCGTCCAGATCGCGGCTGGTTCGTCGTTCGACGACGACGACATCGATCCCCGCCAACGTCAACTCGGCTGCCAACGCCAGCCCGGTCGGACCCCCTCCTGCGATCACCACCGCATGCTCGGTCACAGCCACACTCCGGCCGGATACGTCGACACCGAGACACACATTTCGCTCCTCCCGTCTCCCGTCCTCCGCCTTCGGCGTGCGAGCCGAAGATGCAGTGCGACGCCGCCTACCCGTGAGCCCAGCTCCTCGAACAGCGCGGCAGGTGCGTCGTTCTCGGTCATGCCACAACACCGACGATCGGGCGCGGGAGTAACAGCGCAGTTACGCGACGACGGCCACGCTAACGCGCTGAACCGCGTTGTTCATGTACCCGCCGACGTTCCAGGGTGCGTCGAGCGGCTGCTCGTTCCCCGCAGCATCGCGGGCGCGGCAGCACAGCTCGTACTCGCCGGGCTCAGCGTCCCACGTGAAACTCCATGAACGCCACGCCCAGCGACCGAGCGCGTCGCCATCCACGGCCGCTTCGTGCCACGTCGTTCCGCCGTCGGTGGAGACATCGACTCCGGAGATCTCGGACGCGCCAGACCAGGCTCGGCCGTGGAGCTGACACGGGCCAGCAGTCACGACCCGGGAGCGGGTCACGAACTCGGGGATCCCCGGCGGGATCATCAGCGAGCGCGGCGCGATGCGCGTGATCGGCTCGCCCAGCTCGTCCTCCTCCTGCCGTGTCCGATAGCTGTGACGCATCTGGTATCCGTCGAACGGCTCGCCGAGAACCGAGATCTCGGAGAGCCACTTCACGCTGGTCATCCCGTACCACCCCGGAACCACCAGCCGGAGCGGAAAGCCGTGCTGCGGTGGGAGCGGGACTCCATTGATCTCGTAGGCAAGGATCGCGTCACCGAGGAGGACCTCCGCAATCGGGAGGCTCCTGGCGTACGCCTGCTCCTCACCGCCTTCGACGCCTCGATCGAGCCCGGTGAAGAGAACCTCGACGGCGCTGTCGCGCAGGCCCGCCTCTTCGAGCAGCCCGGCGACGGGCGTCCCCCGCCAGCGAGCCGTGCCGACCGCCTCGAGCAGCCATGGCTGGCTGACCACGTGCGGTTCGACGTGCGCGCGCCCGTTCCCCGCGCACTCCATCGTCACCGCCACCTCGACGGCCGGCCGAGCGCGAAGATCCTCCAACGACAACGACAGCGGCCGTTCGACGAGTCCGCCGATCTCGAGCCGCCAGCCGTCGACGGCGACTTCGGGGATGTCGTAATGGATCAGGAGATAGTGGAGCCCGATCGGCGTGATGTCCCAACGAAGCGCCTCAAGCGGCATCCCGTGGTTCCGGGCCGCAAGCTGAAGCTCCTGCAGGCTGATTGCCTCGGTCACTGCCGCGAGCCTAACGCGATCTGCTTGACTCGCGCGATGCAGCCCGATCGTGTCCTGACGAAGCCGTTCGCCCTCGCGGTCGCCGCTGAGTTCACGCTCTGCATGTCGATCGGGATGCTGCTCGTGATCCTGCCCGTGTACGCGAACGACGAGCTCGGCGCCGGAAGCTTCGGCGTCGCGCTCGCCGTCGGTGCTGTCAGCCCGGCGATCCTCCTCTCGCAGCCGATCGCCGGCCGCATCGGTGACCGCAAGGGCCGCCGGGTCCTCATCGTCGCAGGCGCGCTGATCGCTGCAGCCAGCATGGCGGCGTACACGGTCGTGGACTCGCTGGAGCTTCTGATCGCCTTCCGCCTGTTCACCGGGGCAGGCGAGGCGATGCTGCTGGTCGGTGCCGCGACGATGATCACCGACCTCGCGCCCGAGAAGCGCCGAGGCGAGGCGCTGAGCCTCTACAGCCTCGGGCTCTGGGGCGGTCTCGCGCTCGGCCCGCTCCTCGGCGAGCTCGTGCTCGGCTCGAATCGGTTTGACGCGGTCTGGATCCTCGCAGCCTCGTTCTGCCTCGTGGCCGGAGCGATCGGGCTCGCGCTCCCGGAGACCGCACCCGTCCGGCCGATCGGGGAGGCGCCCCCGTCGGCGCGCCTTGTCCATCCCGCCGCCGTCGGCCCAGGGATCGTCCTCGCCCTCACCCTGCTCGGGTTCGCGGGCCTCGGCACCTTCGCGGCGCTCTACGCGCGCGAGCTCGGGATGAGCGGAGCCGGTGGCGTCTTCCTCGCTTTTGCGGCGGTGGTCGTCACGACGCGAATCATGGCCCGGCAGGCGCCTGACCGGCTGGGACCGAAGCGCGCCTCCAGCGTCGCGCTCGTGCTCATCTCCGCGGGCCTGCTGACCATCGGCCTGTGGAACGTGCCGGCCGGTCTCTACGCCGGCACGGTCGTCCTTGCGTTCGGGCACGCGTTCGCGTTCCCGTCGCTGATGACCCTCGCCGTCAACGGCGCCCCGGCGGGCGAGCGGAGCTCCGTCGTCGGGACGTTCACGGCACTCACCGAGCTCGGGTTCGTGGCTGGAGCGCTCAGCCTCGGAGCGATCGCGTCCGCCGTCGGCTACGACGGGGTCTTCATCGTGTGCGCGATCGGCCCGCTTCTCGGGGTGCTCGTTCTTGCGCGGATGGCCGTGCCGCGCAGGATCCCCGCTCTCGAAGCGGCGTAGGATCGCTCGCGATGGAGCGGCGTGAGCTCGGCGCGAGCAGCATCTCGGTCTCTCGGATCATCCTCGGCTGCGGGAACTTCGGGGGCGTCGGCTCCTCGCCGGCGTTCTTCGGCCAGGGGATCTCCCGAGACGAGGCGTTCCGGATCATGGACGCAGCATGGGAGCTCGGGTTCACCACCTTCGACACGGCCGACGCGTACGGCGGCGGGCGCAGCGAGACCTGGATCGGCGAGTGGCTCGCAT
>DASTEM010000298.1:0-2717 GCA_035709545.1 Gaiellaceae bacterium
GTAGACGTCGCGTCCGCCCGTCACCTCCCGCTCGCATCGAACCGTCGCGTCCTCGACCGAGACACCCTTGAGGCCCGTCGCCACGGGGCGGCCGAGCGCGTGGGCGACTCGGATGCCGACCTGGTAGTTCCCCGCATCCGCAGACTCGTTCCCGAAGAAGACGAGGTCGAAGGGGCCGTGGGCCGCCTCGTCGGCGCGAACGGCGTCGACGATCGCCCGTGCCGTCGCCTGCGGGTCCCACTCGTCCTCGCCCGCGAGGAGGTGGATCGCGCGATCGATGCCGAGCGCCATCGCGTCGCGGAGCTGCTCGACGGCCTCCGCCGGGCCGAGCGTCAGCACGACGGACTCGCCGCGCGCAGCCTCCACGAGCCGGACCGCCTCCTCGACGCCGCACTCCTCGTGCGGGCTGATCGTGAAGCCGAGGTGGCGCGTCTCGATGGCCTGCGCGTCTTCGGTGAGGACGATCTTGCCGCCGGTCAGCGGCACTCGCTTTACGCAGACAAGAATCCTCACGACCGAATGCGGGTGTTCTCTGGATCGAAGATCGCGGTCGAACCGGCGATGTCGACCGTGACCGGGTACTGCTCGCCCAGGTACTCGACAGCGAGCTCAGTCCCGGCGACCGCGTGCTCCGACGGGAGGTAGGACATGAGCACGTGCTTTCCGACAGACGGCGCCGCGCCTGCGCTCGTCACGTAGGAACGGCGGCCCTTCGCGTCTGTGAGCGGTGCGCCGTCGCGAGTGAGGATCGGCTCGCGGCCTTGCGGGTAGCGCTTGACGCCCGACGACGAGGTGTGGTCGTCGACCGTGAGCGTGCAGAGCATCGCGACGGGCTCCTCCTCCCGGTGGCGCAGATGGGCTTCCTTCCCGACGAAGTCCTGATCCTTGACCTTGCCCCACGCCATGTCCGCCTCGACGACCGTGTACTCGCTCTCGAGCTCGGTGCCGTACGCGCGGTAGCACTTCTCTAGCCGGCCGGTCGTGCCGTAGACCCCGATGCCGCACGGCACCGCGCCGTGCGCGCGCCCGGCCTCCCAGACGATGTCCCACAAACGGGCGCCCTGCTCGAACGGCACGTACAGCTCCCAGCCGAGATCGCCGACGTACGAGATGCGCGACGCCAACACCCGCACCGGCCCGATCTCGACGACCTTGCAGGTTGCGAACGGAAAGCCCTCGTGAGATACGTCGTCGCTTGTCACCGAGCCGAGGACGTCTCGCGCGCGAGGTCCCCACAGACCGAGCGTGGACCAAGAGGACGTCAGGTCGACCAGCTGCGCGGAGCCGTCGGCAGGCAGACGGTCCGACAGCCACTTGCGATCCGCCATGCCGTGTGCCCCGCCTGTGACGACGCGGAAGTGCTCGTCCCCGAGCCGCATGATCGTGAGGTCGGCCTTGAAGCCTCCGCTCGGCGAGAGCCAGGGCGTGTAGACGACTCGACCGACCGCTGCGTCGACCTGGCGCATCGAGACCTGCTGGAGTGCGTCGAGCGCGCCCGGGCCGACGACGTCGAAGATCGCGAACGCCGAGAGGTCGAAGATGCCGGCGCGGTCTCGCATCGCCAGATGCTCGGCGTTGATCAGCGGCGACCACCAGCGCGCGTCCCACTCGGCCTCGCGACGGCCGACCCGCTCGGGGTACTCGTCGAGTAGCGGCGCGTTGGACTCGTACCACTGCGGCCGCTCCCAGCCAGCCGCTTCGAAAAAGACCGCTTCCAGCTCCTTCTCCCGCTCGTAGTACGGCGAGAGCCGCACGCCGCGGTTCGACTCCCACTGCTCGAGCGGGTGGACGATGCCGTAGGTCTTGTTGAACCCCTCCGCCGTGCGCGCCTTCACGTGCGTGGACGTCTTCTGGTGCTCCCAGAAGCGCGCCGCGTCGGAGGAATGGAGGTCGATGTGCGACTCGCCGTGCACCATCCACCGGGCGAGCGACTTCCCGACGCCGGGCCCTTCCTTGACCCACACCGCCGCCGCCGACCAGAGGCCCTTCACCTCGGGCAGCTCGCCGAGGATGGGCATACCGTCGGGCGTCAGGGAAAGGATCCCGTTGACGGAGTACTTGATGCCGACGGACTCGTCGCCGACGATCGACGGCATCAGCTCGAGCGCCTGCTCCATCTGGAGCGCGAAGTCCTCCTGCGTGAAGGGGAACTCGGTCGGTGTGAGCGCGGCCTCCGCCACTGAAGGCAGGTCCTCGGGGTCGTACAGGATCGGACGGTGCGCGTACGACCCGATCTCGAGGCCGGTTCCCTCCTGGCGCTCGTACATGTTCGTGTCCATGTCGCGGACGATCGGGAAGTCGATCCCCTCCGTCGTGTCGGCGAACCAGTGCGTCGGGCCGATGTCGATCATCTGGTGAACCGCCGGCGTCAGCGGGATCGACGCGCCTGCCATGCGCGCCAGCTTCGGGCTCCAGACGCCGCACGCGATCACGACGACCTCCACGTCGATGTCGCCTTCGGTCGTATGAAGCCGCCGCACACGGCCACCCTCGACCTCGATGCCGAGCACCTCCGTGTTGGCGAAGACCGAGAGCCGTCCCGACTCTTGTCCGCGCCCACGCATGATCGTCCCCGCCTGCAACGAGTCGACGACGCCGACCGAGGGCGTGTAGAAGCCGCCGAGAATCACGGTCTCGTCGATGAAGGGCACGAGCTCCTTCACCTCCGCGGGCGTCACGAGCGAGACAGGCTCGATCCCCCAGGCTTTCGCAGAGGC
>DASTEM010000299.1:0-7225 GCA_035709545.1 Gaiellaceae bacterium
CACGAGGGCGCTACC
Source organism: Gaiellaceae bacterium (assembly GCA_035709545.1). Classification (GTDB taxonomy): domain Bacteria; phylum Actinomycetota; class Thermoleophilia; order Gaiellales; family Gaiellaceae; genus GMQP-bins7. Next base: position 16 of record DASTEM010000299.1, read on the forward strand.
CGTTTCTATACGGAGCTCCTGACGGCTTTTCCCGATGTCCACTTCGACCTCGAGTACATCGTGATCGGGCCGCAGGGCGTGTGCGAAGAGGCGCGTGTCACCGCGACACACGAGGGGAGGTGGCTCGAGCACGAGTCGACCGGGGAGCGGCTCGAGTGGAGAAACGCGATCTTCTTCCCGTGGGATCCAGTTGCGAAGAAGTTCAAGGGTGAGATGGTCTACACGGACCTCGCCTTCCCCGGCGCATAAAGCTACGGCTCGTCCCCCGTAAGAGAGGCCTGATGTGGAGCTCGACGTCGTCTTCCTCGGAACTTCCGCCTCGACGCCGACTGCCAAGCGCGCGCTCTCGGCGACGCTGGTGCGCAGAGGCGGCGATCGGCTGCTCTTCGACTGCGCCGAGGGGACGCAGCGCCAGCTCCTGCGCTCGGACGTAGGACTCGTCGACCTCGAGGAGGTCTTTCTCACGCACTTCCATGCGGATCACTACCTCGGGCTTCCCGGGATGCTCAAGACGTACTCGCTACGCGGGCGCGAGCTGCCCTTGCACATCTACGGCCCGCGAGGGCTCGATGAGCTCCTGTCGGCGCTCCGGCGCATCTTCGGCCGGCTCTCGTACCCGGTCGAGTCGACAGAGCTCGAGCCCGGCGCCGTGCTCGCGCGCACTGACTATCGCATCGAGGCGTTCCCCGTCGATCACGGCGTGCCCGCCATCGGCTACGCGATCGTCGAGGACGAGCGGCCCGGTCGATTCGATGTCGAGACCGCGTCCGCGCTCGGTGTTCCCGACGGCCCCGATCGGGGTCGGCTGCAACGGGGAGAGGCCGTCACGCTCGCCGGCGGGCAAACGGTGACCCCGGATCAGGTCCTCGGCCCCGCTCGTCCAGGTCGGAAGCTCGTGCTCACGGGCGACACCGCGCCCGCCGCATCGGTGGTGGATGCCGCCGGCGGCGCCGACCTGCTCGTCCACGAGGCGACCTTCCTGGCCGACGAGCGCGAGCGCGCGAGAGAGACTTGCCATTCCACGGCGGGCGAGGCTGCGCTCGTCGCACGCGAGGCCCGTGTACGAATGCTCGCGTTGACGCACGTGTCGACGCGCTACTTCGGCCATGAAGTCGTCGAGGAAGCGCGTGAGCTCTTCCCGGCGACCGAGGTGCCGCGCGACTTCGACGTCATCGAGATCCCCTTCGCCGAGCGAGGCTCGCCGGAGCTCGTTCGGAGTGGCGCCCGCGCGAGCCGAGCTGCAGTAGGGTCTACGGAGACGTGACCAGGCTCGTACAAGTGACGCTCGCCGGCGACGTGGCGGAGGGGGAGGAGCTCCAGGAGCTTCTCGCTGCAGCCGGGATCGAGTCTCAGCTCGAGGTCGCCGTCGAGCACGACCCGGAGGCGCTCGACGATCCGCCGCTCAAGGTGCTCGTCGCCGAGTCCGACGTCGACGAGGCTCGCGACGCGATCGAGGCGCTCACGGAGCCCGACGATCTCGAGGAGTAGGGCGCCAGCACGATGCGTCGCTAGACTGGCGCGAGTCCTTTAACCCGGTCCAGTGAGGCCGGAAAGGAGTGAGATGACGACGCACGTCCCCGATCGCGCAACGGCGAGACAGCTGCTGGATACCGACGCGATCGCGAAAGCTCTCTCGCGGATCGCGCACGAGCTCATCGAGCGGAATGACCTGCCGGACGGCCCCGGTCTCGACCGCGTGGCACTGGTGGGGATCCAGACGCGCGGGGTGCCGCTCGCATCGAGGCTTCGGCGGCTCATCGACGAGCGAGCGGGTGCGGAGTTGCCCGTAGGCGCGCTCGACATCACGTTTCATCGCGACGACGTCCACGTGCGCGACGGCGGCCGCCCACCCGATCGCCAGCCGGTCGTGCGAGCGACGAGCATCGCGTTCCCGATAGAGGGCATGACCGTCGTGCTCGTGGACGACGTCCTCTATACGGGCAGAACGATTCGTGCGGCGATCGACGCCCTGTTCGAGTTCGGGCGGCCGGCGCGCGTCCAGCTTGCCGTGCTCGTCGATCGCGGTCACCGGGAGCTTCCAATCCGTCCGGACTACGTCGGCAAGAACCTTCCCACCGGACGGGGCGAGCGCATCCAGGTCGAGCTCATGGAGGTGGACGAGCGCGACGGTGTGCTTCTCGTCACGGGAAGCGAGGACGATCGCCATGTCTGAGCTGCGACTCCCGGCGCCGCGGCGCCGCCATCTGCTGTCGATAGGCGATCTCGAGCGGGCCGACGTCGAGCGCATCCTCGACACCGCCCGCGCGCTCGCGGCGGCTCTCGAGCGGGAGGTCAAGAAGCTGCCGACGCTCCGTGGACGAACCGTCGTCAATCTCTTCTACGAGTCCTCGACCCGGACGCTCGCGAGCTTCGAGCTCGCAGCGAAGCGGCTTTCCGCCGACACGATGTCGCTTCGATCCGCCGGCTCCTCGGTGGACAAGGGCGAGTCGCTGAAGGACACGGCTCTCACGCTCGCCGCGTACGACCCCGACGTGATCGTCGTGCGCCACCCGTCAATCGGCGCGCCGCAGCTCGTAGCGCGGTACACGGGAGCGCACGTCGTGAACGCCGGAGACGGCAAGCACCAGCATCCGACGCAAGCTCTCCTCGATCTCTACACGATGCGCGAGGCGCTCGGGCGGCTGGACGGGCTCCAGGTCGCGATCGTCGGTGATGTCCTCCATTCACGGGTCGCCCGCTCTCTCGTCCAGGCGCTGAGCCTCGTCGGCGCCCGCGCGGTCGTGGTCGGGCCACCGACGCTTCTCCCGCGTGGGGTCGAGGCGCTGGGCTGTGCCGTGTCCACCGACATTGCCGCGATCGAAGACGCAGACGTCGTCTACGTGCTCCGAATGCAGGCCGAGCGCATGGCGGCGGGTGAGGCCTACGTCCCTTCGCTGCGCGAGTACACGGCGCTCTACGGGATCGGGCCCGAGCGGCTCCGACGCGGCCAGGTGGTCATGCATCCCGGCCCGATGAACCGAGGGATCGAGATCGACCCGCGCGTCGCGGACTCCGACGCCGCTCTCGTCACGGATCAGGTGCGTTCGGGCCTTGTCGTGCGCATGGCGGTTCTCTACGACGTCCTCACCGTCGCGCCGGTCGAGGCGCAGATGTACGCGGCGCTCGCATGACGCTCTACTGCGCCAACGGTCGCAGCGACAGCCTGGTGGTCGAGGGACGCGTGCTCTCGCCGGCGCAACGTATCGACGAAGCGCTGCGTATCACGGTGACGGACGGTGTCATCAGCGCGATCGAGCCCGGGTACGCGTCGAACTATGTCGTCGCGCCCGCCTTCGTCGACCCGCACGTGCACCTGCGGACCCCGGGCCGCGAGGACGAAGAGACCCTTCGCTCAGGGAGCGAGGCTGCGGCTGCAGGCGGGTACTGCGCGATCCTGGCAATGCCGAACACGGAGCCAGTGGTCGACTCCGCCGCGGTGCTGGGCGCGCTCGTCGAGCTCGCGCGCGAACAAGCCGTTGTGCCGACCGGGTTCATGGCGGCGATCAGCAAGGGGCAGCGCGGGGAGGAGCTGACGGAGATGGTCGAGCTCGCCGCTCTGGGCGCCGCGGCGTTCACGGACGACGGCCGTCCGGTCGAATCGGCCGGGCTCATGCGGCGCGCGCTCCAGTACAGCCGGCTCACGCAGCTCCCGCTGGCGCTCCACTGCGAGGAGCCGACGCTCTCGCGCGGAGGGCACGCGCATGAAGGCGAGGTCGCCGCGGAACTCGGTCTCGGCACATATCCGTCGACGGCTGAGAGCGTCATGGTCGAACGTGACCTCGCGCTCGCGGGTGCGGAAGGTCGGCAGATCCACCTGATGCACCTCTCCGCGCGCGAGTCTGTGGCCGCGCTCGATCTCGCGCTCGCCAAAGGTCTCTCGGCGTCCGCCGAGGTGACACCGCACCATCTCGTGCTCACCGACGACTCCGTGCGGTCGCTCGATCCCAACGTCAAGATGAACCCGCCGCTGCGGTCGGAGGACGATCGGGGGGCGTTGCGAGACGCGCTTCGGCGAGGGGCGATCTCGTGCATCGCGACGGATCACGCTCCGCACGCTCGCCAGGAGAAGGAGGTGCCGTTCGAGGAGGCGCCCTTCGGCGTCACCGGGCTCGAGACCGCGTTCGCAGCGCTCTATACACACCTCGTCGTCCCCGGCGAGCTTGCGCTGGAGACGCTTCTCGAGCGCATGTCGGCAGGGCCCGCGCGCGTCTTCTCGCTCGACGAGCCCAGGATCGAGGTGGGCGCACGCGCGAACCTCGTCACGCTCGATCTCGACACCGAGTGGACGGTGACCGAAGCGGGCTTCCGCTCGCTCTCGGCCAACTCGTGGCTTCTCGGGGAGACGCTGCGCGGCCGCGTCGTCCAGACCGTCGCCGACGGCAGGCTGGTGTTCGAGGCATGACCCCTGGCTGCCTCGTGCTCGAGGACGGGACGGTCTTTCGCGGGCGGTCGGTCGGCGCTACCGGAATCGCGTTCGGCGAGGCGGTGTTCACGACTGCCATGACCGGGTACCAGGAGACCGTCACCGATCCGAGTTACGCCGAGCAGCTCGTCTGCTTCACGGCCCCCATGGTCGGCAACTACGGCGTGGCCGCCGAGTGGGGAGAGTCGTCCAAGCCGCACGCGAAGGCGGCGCTCATGCGCCAGCTGGGCGGACTCGCGTGGGCAGACTGGCTGCGTGAGCACGGGATCGTCGGACTCGAGGAGATCGACACGCGCGCGCTCGTCCTGCGGCTTCGAGAGGGCGGCGCGATGCGCGCCGCAGCCGTCGCAGACGAGACCGAGCTGTCCTTCGACGATGCGCTCGCGCAGGTCCGCGCCCAGCCGCTGATGGAGGGTCAGGCGCTCGTCGCGCAGGTGTCTGCGGACGAGCCGTATGTCTTCAGCGACGCCGGCTTGCCGAGAGTCGCCGTGATCGACTACGGCACGAAGCGCTCGATCCTCCGGCGCCTGGCCTCCGCAGGCGCCGCCGTCACGGTGTTTCCGCACACGACGCAAGCGGACGAGCTCGTCGAGTTCGACGGCGTCGTCCTCTCGAACGGACCCGGCGACCCCGAGCCCCTGCACGCCGAGACGGGCGTCGTGCGCGATCTGCTCGGTCGTGTGCCCGTTCTCGGCATTTGCCTTGGCCACCAGCTTCTCGGCCTCGCCGCCGGACACGAGACGTTCAAGCTCCCCTTCGGACATCGTGGCGCCAACCATCCGGTGCTCGAGCGCGCGACGGGGCGGGTGCTGGTCACGAGTCAGAACCACGGGTTCGCCGTGGCGCCGTCCGAGTCGCGCGAGGCGACGTACGTCTCGCTCTACGACGGTACCGTCGAGGGCTTCGACTTCCCCGAGCTCAGGGCGCGCTCGGTGCAGTTTCACCCGGAGGCCGGGCCGGGCCCACACGACGCCTGGCCCATCCTCGAAGCGTGGGTCGAGGAGGTCCGCGCCTAATGCCCGCGCGGCGCGATCTCGAGTCCGTCTGCGTGATCGGCTCCGGGCCGATCGTCATCGGCCAGGCGTGCGAGTTCGACTACGCCGGCTGCCAGGCGCTCAAGGTGCTGCGGGAAGAGGGCTATCGCACGATCGTCGTCAACTCGAACCCGGCGACGATCATGACCGACCCCGGGTTCGCCGATCGCACGTACATCGAGCCGCTGGATCTCGAGAGCGTCGCGAATGTGCTCGAGCGGGAACGCCCAGATGCACTGCTTCCGACCCTCGGCGGCCAGACGGCGCTCAACCTCGCGGTCGCGCTCGCCGACGCCGGCGTGCTCGACGATCTCGAAGTCGAGCTGATCGGCGCGCCGGTCGAGGTGATCCACCGAGCCGAGGATCGCGAGCAGTTCCGGGAGGCGGTGCGCAGTTGCGGGCTGGACGTTCCCGCCTCTCGCATCGTCACCTCTCTCACGGAGCTCGAAGGCGTCTCGCTGCCGGCGGTCGTCCGGCCCGCGTTCACGCTCGGCGGTCACGGGGGAGGGTTCGCGGAGGATCGAGCCACGCTCGAGTACCAGGTCGAGCGGGGCCTGTGGGAGTCTCCGATCGGCCAAGTGCTCGTCGAGGAGTCGGTGCGCGGGTGGGACGAGTTCGAGCTCGAGCTGATGCGGGATCGCGTGGACAACGTGGTCGTCGTCTGCTCGATCGAGAACCTCGATCCGATGGGTGTGCACACCGGCGACTCGGTCACGGTCGCTCCGCAGATGACGCTCTCCGACGAGGCGTACCAGGAGCTCCGAGACGCGGCGGCTGCGGTGATCCGCGCGGTCGGGGTCGAGACCGGAGGATCGAACATCCAGTTCGCGCGCGATCGCGAGACGGGGGCGGTGCGCGTCATCGAGATGAATCCGCGCGTGTCGCGCTCGTCAGCCCTGGCCTCCAAGGCGACCGGATATCCGATCGCGAAGGTCGCAGCGAAGCTCGCGGTCGGTTACACGCTCGACGAGATCCCCAACGACCTGACGAAGACGACGCCTGCGAGCTTCGAGCCGACGCTCGACTACGTGGTCGTCAAGTTCCCCCGTTTCGCGTTCGAGAAGTTCCCGGGCGCGGATCAAGGGCTCGGCACGCAGATGAAGTCCGTGGGCGAGGCGATGGGCATCGGGCGCACGTTCTCAGAGGCGTTCCTCAAGGCGCACGGCTCGCGCGAGCTCGAACGCGGCGCGCCGACACCCTGGTCCTCGCTCGACGACCTGCCTGAGGGCCTTCACCCCTGGTTTCGCGCCGAGCTCGAGCGGGCGCGCGCAGAGCTCGAGAGCGGCGATCTCCTGCGCGCCAAGCGAGCGGGATGGGGCGACGACACGATCGGCGAGGCGCTGGGGCTCACCGGCAGAGAGGTGCGCCGTCTACGGCACGAGCGTGGCGTGCGACCTGCGTTTCGCCGCGTGGACTCGTGCGCCGGCGAGGTGGAGGCCGCGTCGAACTACTTCTACTCCACCTGGGGGGAGGAAGACGAGGGGCTTCCGGCCGGCGAGAAGCCGCGGGTCGTGATCCTCGGCTCCGGCCCGAACCGCATCGGGCAGGGAATCGAGTTCGACTACTGCTGCGTCCACGCCGCGCAGACGTTTCGCGAGCTCGGCTACGAGGCCGTAATGGTGAACTGCAACCCGGAGACGGTCTCGACCGACTACGACACCTCCGACCGCCTCTACTTCGAGCCGCTCTCCCCCGAGGAGGTGCTCGCGGTCCTGGATCGCGAGCAACCGGTCGGGGTCGTCACCCAGTTCGG
>DASTEM010000300.1:0-2359 GCA_035709545.1 Gaiellaceae bacterium
GTGCGTCTCGCGGCTCCAGGGCGCCGAGCTGCGGATCGAGGAGCTCTCTGCCTCGGACGCCAGTGAGTGACACGCGGCAGCCGTTCGTGTATGAATCGCTCCATGTCAAAGCCGACACCAGATCTGCTCCGCAACGTCCGCCTCTTCTCCGACCTCGAGGAGAAGGATCTCAAGAGCCTCGCGGACGAGTTCAACGAACGCCGGTTTTCCGCAGGCGACAAGATCGCACTCGAGGGCGAGGGCGGATTGATGTTCTTCGTCGTGGAGAGCGGCGAGGCGTCCGTAGAGGTTCAGGGTGAGGCGGTCGCGACGCTCGGGCCCGGATCCGCCTTCGGCGAGATCGCGCTGATCGACAGGCGCCCGAGGACAGCCACGGTCACCGCGCTCTCCGATCTCAAGACATATGGGCTGCCGGTGTTCGTCTTCCGGCCGTTCGTCGAGTCGCGCCCGCAGCTCGCCTGGAAGCTGCTCGAGTCGCTCGCCGACCGCCTGGCCGCCGCCGAGTCGCGCTAGCGAGCGAGACGCCGCCCGAGCTCCACGAGATCGGCCTCGGCGCGCGACGGGTCGCCCGAGAGCGCGATCGTCTCGGCCCCGGGCATCTCAGCCCGGACGCGCCCACCGAAGACCACGCAGCGGACACCGGCGACAGCACAGCGCGCAGCGACCTCCCCTGGCGCCTTGCCCTCGGCCGTCGTCTCGTCGATCTGACCCTCTCCCGTGACGACGACGTCGTGATCGCGGACGTGCGCCGCGAAGCCGAGCAGGTCGAGCACTTCCGAGGCTCCAGGCACGAGCTCCGCGCCGAGAGCGGCGAACGCGGCGCCGAGCCCGCCCGCAGCTCCCGACCCGGGAAGATCCGCGTACGGCGCGAGCTCCTCCATCGCCGCCAGTCGGCGCTCGAGCTCCTCGACATCGGAGGCAGACGCGCCCTTCTGGGGACCGAAAAGCCGTGCCGCATCCCCGAGACGCGTCCGCACGTCACACAGAGCGACGGTCGGGACCGGGAGCTCCCGTACGCATTCGCGCAACCCTTCGCCACCGTCGACAGTCGCCGTCCCTCCGAGCCCGACGACAAGGGCCGAGGGCAGCTCTGCGAGAGCAGCTAGCACGAGCTCGCCCAGCCCACGGCTGGAGGCTCGGAGCGGGTTGCGCTCTTCCGGCTCCAGCAAGGGCAGGCCTATCGCCGCAGCTGCCTCGATGACGGCTCGGCCGTCCGGCAGCCGGAGCCAGCGTGCGGGCACCGGCCGACCGAGCGGGTCGGACACCACCGCCTCGCGAAACTCCCCTCCGAGCGCCGAGGCGAGCGCCTCGTACGTCCCCTCGCCGCCGTCGGCGACCGGGAGCTCGGTCACATCCGCGCCAGCCTCGCGAAAGCCTCGCCCGAGAGCCCCGGCAGCAGCTCGCGCGGAGAGGACGCCCTTGAGGCTAGCGGGGCACAGGAGCGCTCTCATGCGCCGCCTCGTGCTCCAGCTCCTCGACCATCTCGTGCACGCCCTCGAGAGCGTCCTCGGCAGACTGCTCCTCGTCCTGCATCCGCTTGAGCACGGCGAACGAGATGCCCTCGCGCGCAAGCGAGATCAGGCCGAGGCCCACGCCCACCGCGATCTCGATCGCCTGCAGCGCCAGGCCGTAGGCGAAGCCCGTGGCGTAGGCAACGCCGTAGTTGCGCAGGGGAAGCGCGACCGCCGCCTGGACGAGGCCGATGTTCCCCGGCCACAGCGGGACGATCGTGGCGACGTTCATCAGAACGAGAACGAGCCCTGCAGCCGGCAGCGGAGCGTCGATCCCGAACGCCTGCATGGCGGCGTACACCGCAAGGAGCTGCATCAGCCAGCCGGCGCACTGGAGGAGGATCGCCCCCGCAAGCGGTGCCGGCGCGTTGAGCACCGACAGCCCCTGGCGCGCCATGACGAGGAGCTCTCGGAGCGAGCCCACTCCTCCCCCCATCACCGTCCGATGGTGACGTCGTGCGCCCAACCAGGCGACCGTGAACAAGGCGAATCCGACAAGAGCTGCGATACCGAACGTGACGACTGCCCAGTGCGGCACCTCGGCCGTGAGGAGGACCCAGACGACGAGGATGGTCGCGGGTACGAGGTCGAAGAGCCGGTGGGCGAACACCGTCCCGACCAGAGTCGCGCTCGTCCCGTGCGGCGCGTCGGGCATGTGGCGGCGCAACGTCGCGACACGCGCGAGCTCGCCGAGGCGACCCGGCACGACAGCGTTGGCGAGGAGTCCGACGCCGAACGACGAGAAGACATCACCCAGTCGAGGCTGCTGCTCGAGTGGGAGCGCCTGGCTGATCGTCATCCGCCACGAGAGCGCGCGAAACAACGTCGAGACGACGTTGAGCAGGAAC
>DASTEM010000301.1:0-5543 GCA_035709545.1 Gaiellaceae bacterium
GCTCGCGGTGCCTGCCTGCGCGAGACGGTGCCCCGCGAGTGCGAGCAGGACGAGAAGCGCGCTGAGCGCAACCAATGCGGTCGACCGCGACACGGCGAACGGCATGCCTCGATGGTCGCGGCAGCCGAGTCACAGGTGGGAAACGCCTTTGTGCCGAATCCGTGTCAATCGCGGCAGCCGCGACCCGCCGACGGCAGTCGCCGGCACGCAGCGAAGATCAAGTGACGAAGTTGACGAGCTTGCCGGGAACGACGATCGTCCGTTCGATCTCGCGGCCGTCCAAGTACGTCTGCACGCGCTCGGAGGCAAGCGCTAAGGCAATGAGCTCCTCCTTGACCGTACCCGGCGGAACGTGCAGGCGATCACGGATCCGCCCGTCCACCTGCACGGGGATCTCCACCGTCTCAACCTCGAGCATCGCCGGATCGGCGACCGGCCACGGAGCCTCCCACAAGCGCTCCCGGCCGAGCCTCGCCCACAGCTCCTCCGCGGCGTGCGGCGCGTAGGGCTGAATCAGCGACACTGCCGTTTCGGCAGCGAATCGCGCATCGCGGCCCGCACGATCGCGCGAGAGCTCGTTGACGAGCTCCATGACCGCAGCGATCGCCGTGTTGAACGCGAAGCGCCGGCCGATGTCGTCGGTGACCTTCGCGATCGTCGCGTGGGCCTTGCGCGCGAGCGCTCCGCCCTCCGGATCCCCCGCTGGGGCGCTCTCAGCGACCTCGCTCACGACGGTCCACAGTCGCCGCACGAACCGCGCCATGGCCTCGACGCTCGTCTCGGTCCACTCCATGTCCTCGTTCGCAGGCCCGAGGAAGAGGATGTTCAGGCGGCACGCGTCCGCTCCGTAGCGCTCGATGAAGTCGTCCGGGCCGACGATGTTCCCGGCGCGCTTCGACATCTTGACCTTTCCGAGAGTCACCCAGCCGTTCGAGAAGAACTGCGCGAACGGCTCGCGGAAGCCGAGCATCCCGAGGTCGTTCAACACCTTGACCCAGAACCGCGCGTAGATCATGTGCATCGTCGCGTGGTCGACGCCGCCGATGTAGAGGTCGACCGGGTTCCAGTAGTCGACCGGCGCGCGATCGAACGGCGCCGAGGAGTTCCTCGCGTCGCAGTAGCGCAGGAAGTACCACGAGGAGTCGACGAACGTGTCCATCGTCTCTGTCTCGCGGGTCGCGGCGCCGCCACAGCGCGGGCACGGGACATTCACCCAGTCCTCCGCCTGTGCAAGCGGCGGCACGCCTTTTGGCTTGAAGTCCTCGACGTCTGGCAGGAGGACTGGGAGCTCGTCGTCGGGCACAGGGACGATCCCGCAGGCGTCGCAGTAGACGACAGGGATCGGGCAGCCCCAATAGCGCTGGCGCGAGAAGCCCCAGTCGCGCAGGCGATAGTTGACGGCGAACCGTCCGCGGCCTTCGGCAGCCAGCTTCTCGGCGATCTTGAGACCACCCTCGACTGCGGGCAGGCCGTCGAACTCCTTGGAGTTGACGAGAACCTCGCCCTCTGCGTGCTCGACGTACGCGACGGTCTCGTCGACGTCTCCGTCCGGGGGACGCACGACCTGGCGCACAGCGAGGTCGAACGCGGTCGCGAAATCGAAGTCCCGCTGATCGTGGGCAGGCACCGCCATGATCGCGCCCGTCCCGTAGTCGGTCAGTACGTAGTCTGCGACGTAGACGGGCAACTGCTCGCCGTTGACGGGGTTGACCGCGTGGAGTCCCGTGAAGACCCCCGTCTTCTCGGTCGCGGCGGCGCGCTCGGCAGTCTTCTTCGCGGCCGCACGTCGGACGTACTCGCGCACCTCGCTGGACTCGATGCGCGCGACGAGCTCGTGCTCCGGCGCGAGAACGAAGAAGGTCGCGCCGTACAGCGTGTCCGGTCGCGTCGTGAAGACGGGGATGTCCTCGTCGAGCTCCTCGATCCGGAAGAGGATCTCGGCGCCCTCCGAGCGGCCGATCCAGTTGCGCTGGCGCGCCTTGATCGACTCCGGCCAGTCGACCGTCTCGAGGTCGTCGAGCAGCGCCTGGGCGTAGTCGGTGATGCGGAAGAACCATTGCTCCATCACGCGCGACTCGACGACCGCGCCGCAGCGCTCGCACGTCCCGTCGGCGAGCACCTGCTCGTTCGCAAGCACCGTCTGATCGTTCGGGCACCACTTGACCGGTGCGCCCTTGCGGTAAGCGAGGCCCCGCTCGAGGAAGCGCAGGAACTGCCACTGTTGCCAGCGGTAGTACTCAGGGTCGTGGGTCGACAGCGACCGCGACCAGTCGTACGCCCAACCCATGCGCCGCATCGACCGCGTGATGTGCTCGATATTCCGCTCCGTGCTATCGCGCGGATGCACGCCGTCGCGGATCGCGGCGTTCTCGGCAGGCAGGCCGAACGAGTCGAAGCCCTGGGGATGGAGCACGTGCCTGCCGTTCCGGGCGCGGAAGCGGGTCACGACGTCGCCGATCGTGTAGACGAGCAAGTGCCCCATGTGCAAGGTCCCGGACGGGTACGGGAGCATCTCCAGGACGTAGCTCTTCGGCTGCGTCTCCTCGTTCGAGACGTGGAACGCCTTCGCGTCGTCCCAGACCCGCTGCCATTTCGTCTCGATTGCCGTCGCGTCGTACGTATCCATCGCCTGTCAATTCGTCTCGGGGAACAAAAAAGCCTCTCGCGCGAGAGGCTCCATGAGAACGCCCGCGGCTCTCGCCGCGCTCGCTCCCTGGCTATACGAGAAGCTGCTGCACTGAGCCGAAAAGGGTAACAGGCAGAATCGGCGGATGCTCGAGCTCTTCCCGGACTCCGCTCGGATCGATCGCACGGCGCTCGTTCTTGGCGGGATGCCCGCATCGGAGCTCGCCGAGCAGTTCGGGACGCCACTCGTCGTCTACTGCGAGGACACTGTTCGCGGGCAGGCGCGCGCAATGCGTGACGCGGCGGGCGAGGACGGTCGCATCTTCTACGGCGTCAAGGCGTTCGCGAACGTTGCACTGCTCAGTCTTCTGCGGGAGGAGGGCATCGGCGCCGATGTCGCCTCCACCGGCGAGCTCGCGTTCGCCCGGGCCGCCGGGCTTTCCGGAGCAGAGCTGGTCGTCCACGGGAACAACAAGGACGACGCACTGCTCCACGAGGCTGCGAGCCAGGACGCACCCGTCGTCCTCGATGCTCCCGACGAGGCCGAGCTTGCGGCGGCGGCCGGCGCTCGACGCGTGCTCGTGCGGGTGACCTTGGGCGTGGATGCCGACACTCACGAGGCGATCGTGACGGGGCATCACGGATCGAAGTTCGGCTTACCGCCGAAGCAAGCGCAGTCGCTGGTCGCCGACGCGCTCGAGCGGGGGCTCGACGTGCTGGGTCTCCACGTCCACGTGGGCTCGCAGCTGCCGGACTTCAAGGCACAGGCGGAGACGATCCGCCGCCTCGCGGAGTTCGCGGCTACCTGCCGCGACGAGCTCGGCTGGGAAGCGCGGGTCGTCGACCTGGGCGGAGGATTCGGGATCCGGCACCACCCGCACGACGACGTGCCCGACGCCGTCGGCCTGGCGGCGACGGCAGCAACGACCGCACACGAGGCGTTCGGAGCTGCAGGCCTTCCCGAGCCCGCAATCTGGCTCGAGCCGGGTCGGTGCCTCGTCGGGCGCGCGGGTGTCACGCTCTATCGCGTCGGCGCCGTCAAACGGCTTCCAGAACGGACGTGGGTCGCGATCGACGGCGGGATGTCGGACAACCCCCGGCCGCAGCTCTACGACGCCCGCTACACGGCATTGAGCGCCGCGCGGGCGGACGAAGAGCCGGACGAGGCAGTCAGCGTCGCAGGCATGCACTGCGAGTCGGGCGACGTGCTGATCGACGACGTCTCCCTCCCTTCCCCGCGACGTGGCGACCTGCTTGCCGTGCCCGCGACGGGTGCGTACACGCTCGCGATGAGCTCGAACTACAACGGCGTCACGCGGCCTGCAGCGGTTCTCGTGCGAGACGGCGAGACACGGGTCATCCGGCGGCGCGAGACGACCGACGACCTGCTCGCACTCGAGGTATGAGCACCACGAGCTTCCGCTACTGCGACGATCGCGGAGAGCACGGCTTCGGCTGGCTCGCGGAGGAGGCGATGACCCGCACGTCGCACGCCCTCGTCGCCAGCGGAAAGGTCTGGCTCGTCGACCCGATGGACTGGTCCGATGCGATCGAGCGCGCGCGAGCACTCGGCGAGCCGGCAGCTGTCCTCCAGCTCCTCGACCGACACGAACGCGACTGCGCGGCGCTCGCGGAACGCCTCGCCGTGCCGCACCTCGTCGCGCCGGACACGGTTCCCGAGAGCCCGTTCGAGTGCGTGCCGATCATGCGTCGGAGGCGCTGGCAGGAGCGCGCGCTGTGGTGGCCCGAGAGGAAGACCCTCGCCGTCGCGGACGTGCTCGGGACGAACGCCTTCTACACGGCCGGCAAGGCACCCGTCGGCGTCCACCTCTTCCTCCGCCTGACGCCACCCAGAGCACTGGGCACCTACGAGCCGGAGCACCTCCTGACCGGCCACGGCGAGGGCCTGCACGGGCTCGCCACCGCCGATGCTGTCCGGCGCGCGCTCGCGGAGAGTCGCCGCCGCCTTCCGGGAGTGGTCGTCCGCATCCCGTTCTCGAGCCGCGGCTGACCGACTGTCGACTCGCCCGATCAGCCAACGAGGATCACGATGTGTCCGCATGCTCGTACGCCACGACGTCGCCGAGTCCGCGAGCGAGCTCGAGAGCGCGATGCGGCGCGCGAGAGTCACGAGCGCGCCGCCGATCTGGCTCACGACTCCGAGCTGACGCGGTAGCTACGTCGCCGCCGCCCCTGCGAGCAGGCCCGGCCGGACGAGCCGCGGCGGCGCAACGAGACCGGCATCCTTCACCGGCGGATTGAGCGGCTCGGCAAGCGGCGCCGCGCCGAACGAGGCGTGCACTCGCTCGTCCGGCGGGTCTCCGTAAAGCGTCGTCCGCTGGCGCGGGCTGCGGCCCGCGGAGCGGATGAGCTCCTCCATGCGCTCCGGAGGCATCTCCTGTCCATACTCGGCTCCGGCGGAGCGCGAGATCGACTCGTTCATGAGCGTCCCGCCGAGGTCGTTCACGCCGGCTGCGAGCGCCTGCCGGGTCCCGTCAGGTCCGAGCTTCACCCACGAGGCCTGGATGTTCGTGATCTCTGAATGCAACGCGAGTCTCGCGACGGCGTGGACGAGCAGCGCCTCGCGGAAAGTCGGGCCGCGCCGCGCCCGCCCTTGCAGGTAGATCGGCGCCTCCATCGGCACGAACGGGAGGGGGACGAACTCCGTGAACCCGCGAGAGCGGCGTTGTTGCTCGCGCGCGCGCAGAAGGTGGCGCGCCCAGCTTCGCGGCGTGTCCGCGTGCCCGAACATGAGCGTCACGTTCGAGCGGAGCCCTACGCGGTGCGCGGCGTCGTGCACCTCCAGCCACTGCGCCGTCGTCACCTTGTCCGGGCAGATGACCCGGCGCACGTCGTCGTCGAGCACCTCGGCCGCCGTCCCTGGGAGCGAGCCGAGCCCGAGGTCGCGCAGCCACGCA
>DASTEM010000302.1:0-2046 GCA_035709545.1 Gaiellaceae bacterium
GTACGCGCGCGGGCGGTCTCGCCCGACCCACATCGCGTAACCGATCGCGGCCGCGGAGACGATGACGGCGGCGCCCGTCAACCAAAGGGAGAAGCCGTAGAAGCCGACCGAGTAGGAGATCCCGAGGCTCTCGACCCACTCTCGCGAGGTTCCGAGCTGCAGGCTGCCGTCGTCGAAGTCGAACCTTGCCGCGGCCACAATCCACAGGCCGACCTCCATTAGAGCGACGAGGAAGGCGAGCGCAGCAGTGCTTTCTCTCGGGAGCGGCAGCACGGCGACGACGAGCGCGGCGGCGATCGGAAGCAGGATGAGCGCGGTCGTCAACATGGCTCAGCGCACCGCCACGAAGACGACGACGAGGACGAAGACGGCGAACGCGATCGCGAGCGCGTACGTCCTGAGAAGCCCCGACTGAACCCGCGCGACCCCGCCGCCGACCTGGATCGCTCCGGAGCCGATCTCGTCGAGCGAGCGCTCGATGACAGGCTCCTCGACGTTCCGCTTGAGCGCGACCGAGATTGCGGCAGCGGGCCGAAAGAAGAGCGCGTCGTAGAGCTCGTCGAAGTAGAGCTTGTGCTCGAGGACGCGCCAGAGCTCCATGTTCGTGACGAGCTGTCGACCGCCCTCGAAGCAGCGGCGGGCGTACCAGAATCCGATGAGACCAAGTGCGACGGCGATCGCGCTCGTCCCGTAATCCTGCGCGACGCTCGGGTGAACGAGCGCTTCGGCCGTCTCGTCGATCCAGTGCAGGAACGGCTCCCAAGCACCGGGGACGACGACGAGCCCGCCGATCGTGGCGAGAACGGCAAGGACGCCGACCGGCACGAGCATGGAGAGCGGCCCCTCACCGTGTCCCTCGTGAGCGTGCTCCCGTGCGAAGTCGCTCTGCTCGCCGTGGAAGACCGTGAAATAGAGCCGGAAGGCGTACGCGCCCGTGAGGAGCGCGCCGACCAGCCCGCCGACATAGAGCGTCCAACCGAGTCCGCCGCCCGTGGCGAGAGCGGCCGAGACGATTCCGTCCTTCGACCAGAAGCCCGCGAACACGGGGATGCCGACGAGCGCCAGCGTGCCGGCGAGGAACGCGATGTGCGTTCGCGGCAGCACGCTCTTCAGGCCTCCCATCCTCCGGATGTCCTGCTCGTCGGCAAGGTGGTGGATGACGACGCCCGCGGCCATGAACAGCAGCGCCTTGAAGAAGGCGTGCGTCATCAGGTGGAAGATCGCGTACCCGTACGCGCCGATGCCCGCGGCCAGGAACATGTAGCCGATCTGCGACATCGTCGAGTATGCGATCACGCGCTTGATGTCCCACTGGACGAGCGCGACGACCCCTGCCACGAGCAGCGTGACCATCCCGAGGATGGCGGCGAGATGTTGGACGTCTGGGGCCGCTTCGAAGATCGGGCTAGCGCGCACGAGCAAGTACACACCGGCGGTCACCATCGTCGCCGCATGGATCAGAGCGGAGACCGGCGTCGGGCCTTCCATCGCATCCGGAAGCCAGGTGTGGAGCGGAATCTGTGCGGACTTCGCAACCGCGCCCCCGAGCAGTCCGAGCGCGACGAGGTTGACGGTCGTCGACGTGAGCGAGTCGACGTTCTCGAAGACGCCGACGAGCTCGAGCGTTCCCGTCTCCCAGATGAGGAGCACGCACGCCAGTGCGAACGTGGCGTCGCCGATCGCATTCATCACGAACGCCTTCTTCGCCGCGGCGACCGCCTCCGGGCGGTGGTGCCAGAACCCGATCAGGAGGTAGGACGCGAGCCCCACGAGGCCCCAGCCGACGAGGAGCAGCAGGAAGTTACCCGCCTGGACGAGCAGCAGCATCGAGAAGACGAAGAGCGACATGTACGCGAAGTAGCGACGCTCCTCGTCGTCGCCGGCCATGTAGCCCATCGAGTACCAGACGATCAGCCCGCCGACGCCGGAGACGACGAGCATCATCACGCTCGAGAGGGTGTCGAGCTGGATCTGGAAGCCGACCTCGAAATCGCCTGCGGCGAGCCAGGTGTAGGCGGTGGAGACGTGCTCCCGGTCGGACGGATC
>DASTEM010000303.1:0-5740 GCA_035709545.1 Gaiellaceae bacterium
GCGATGGCCTGACACGTTCATGACGTCGTCGACGCGTCCCAGCAGCCAGAAGTCGCCGTCCTCGTCGATTCGCGCGCCGTCGCCTGCGAAGTAAAGACCCGGGAAGCGCTCCCAGTACGTCGCGCGGTAGCGCGCGTCGTCACCGTAGATCCCGCGCAGCATCGCGGGCCACGGCTTCTTGAGGACGAGGTAGCCGCCTCCTCCCGGGCCGACCTCCTCGCCTCGGTCGTTGACGACTCCGGCCTCGACTCCGGGGAACGGCTTTGTCGCCGAGCCGGGCTTTGTCGTCGTGACGCCGGGGAGCGGAGTGATCAGGATCATTCCTGTCTCCGTCTGCCACCACGTGTCGACGATGGGGACGCGGTCGCCGCCGATGTGCTCGCGGTACCACATCCACGCCTCGGGATTGATCGGCTCGCCGACCGTACCGAGCAGTCGCAGCGACGAGAGGTCGTGCGTGGCAGCGTGCTCAGGCCCCCACTTCATGTGCGCGCGGATCGCCGTCGGTGCCGTGTACAGGATCGTCACCTTGTAGCGCTCAACGATCTCCCACCAGCGGTCCTTGTCCGGGAAATCGGGAACGCCCTCGTAGAGGACGCTCGTGGCCGCGTTACAAAGCGGTCCGTAGACGATGTAGCTGTGGCCGGTGACCCAGCCGATGTCGGCCGCACACCAGAAGACATCCGCCTCCGGCTTCAGATCGAAGATGTACCGGTGGGTCGCCGCGACGCCTACGAGGTAGCCGGCCGTCGTGTGCGCGATCCCCTTCGGCTTGGCGGTCGTACCGCTCGTGTACAGCAGGTAGAGGAGATCCTCCGAGTCCATCGGTTCGCATGGGCACGACGCAGGGTCGGCCGACTGTCCCTCGATGAGCTCGTTCCACGTCAGGTCGCGACCTTCGACCATCGGGACGTCCGCGCGCGTGCGCTGGCCGACGATGACCTTCTTCACGCCGGGGCACGACTCGAGCGCCTCGTCGGCGTTTCGCTTCAGCGGGACGGTCTGCCCACGCCGATAGCTCTCGTCCTGTGTGAGCAGAACTTCGCAGCGCATGTCGTTGAGCCTGTCGGCCAGCGACTCGGCCGAGAAGCCGCCGAAGACGACCGTGTGCGGCGCTCCGAGACGCGCGCACGCGAGCATTGCCACGGGGAGCCCCGGGCCCATGCCCATGTAGATGCCGACGGGCGTGCCCGTCCCCACACCGAGCGCCTTCAGGCCGTTCGCGGCCTTGACGACCTCTTCGAGCAGCTGCGAGTACGTGATCGCGGCCCGCTCGCCGACCGGCTCGCCCTCGTAGTAGTAGGCGACCCGGTCTCCTAGGCCCGCCTGGACATGGCGGTCGAGGCAGTTGTACGTTACGTTGATCTTCCCGCCGCCGTACCACTTCGCGTACGGGAGTTCCCACTCGAGCAAAGTCGTGAACGGCTCGAACCAGGTGACGCGCTCTCGCCCCTCGCGCTCCCAGAACTCCTCGAAAGGAAGGCCGTAGATGTCGGCCTGCGCGTTCGCCTGCGCTGCAAACGCAGGGGGCGCCGGGTAGCGACGGTCCTCCTCGAAAAGCGTCTCGATCGCCTTGTCGCTCATCCGAGAACGTCCACCTCGTTCATGGCCGCCGATCCTATCGCCGTCGGTAGAGTCCTTCGCGGTGGAAGCCGACCTTCGCGCGCTCCGCGAGCGCCTCGCGCCCATCTCGGACCTCGCTCGTGCGATGGGCGTCCTAGCCTGGGATCAGAAGGTGACGATGCCACCCGGCGGTCACCCGGCTCGCGCAGAAGCCCTCGCGACGCTCGGACGCATCGCCCACGAGAAGTTCGTCGATGACGAGATCGGACTGCTGCTCGATCGCCTACACCCGCTCGAGGAGTCCCTCGAGTACGACTCCGACGACGCGAGCCTCGTGCGCGTCACGCGTCGCGACTGGGAGAAGCAGCGACGCGTTCCGACCGACCTTCGCGCCGAGATGATTCGAGCCGCGGCGCTCGGAAACCAGGTCTGGATCGAGGCGCGCGCAAGAAGCGACTTCGCGAGCTTCCTTCCAGCGCTCGAGCGGAATCTCGAGCTCAAGCGGCGCTACGTCGAGTGCTTCGAGTGGGACGACTCGCCGTACACGCCGCTCCTCGACGACTTCGAGCCGTTCATGCAGACGAGCGAGGTGGCTGAAGTCTTCGCGACGATCCGGCCCGTCCTCACCGAGTTCGTACGTGAGGCCCCTCACGTCGATGCGCCCTTCCTCCATGCGAGGTACGCACCCGACCTCCAGCGCGCATTCGCCGAGCAGGTGCTCGCCACCGTCGGCTTCGACGACGGTGCCTGGCGGCTCGACACGACCGTCCACCCGTTTTGCACCTCCTTCGCGAACCGCGACGTGCGCCTCACGACGCGGTACCACGAGACCGGCCTCGAGTCGTTCTGGTCGACGATGCATGAGGCGGGTCACGGGCAGTACGCCCATGGGATCGCGTCGTCGCTTGGGCGCACCCCGCTCGCGGGGTCACCGTCGCTCGGTCTGAACGAGTCCCAGAGCCGGACGTGGGAGAATCTCGTTGCTCGCAGCCGCCCGTTCTGGGCTCACTGGTATGAGCCTCTGCAGTCGACGTTCCCCGAGCAGCTCGGCGATGTGGATCTCGAGACGTTCCTCGCGGGCATCAACCGCGCTGAGCCCGGCCTCATCCGCGTCGAGGCGGACGAGACGACCTACAGCCTCCACATCATCCTCCGCTTCGAGCTGGAGCAGCAGCTGGTCGAGGGTACGCTCGACCCGAAGGATCTCCCCGAGGCGTGGAGCGCCGGCATGCTCGACTTCCTCGGCGTCGAGGTTCCCGACGACGCTCACGGGGTGCTCCAAGACATCCACTGGTCGCAGGGAGGCATCGGGTACTTCCCGACCTACGCTCTCGGCAATGTCATCTCGCTGCAGATCTGGGCGGCGGTGCGTGAGGCGATTCCCGATCTCGACGCGCGGATGGAGGCGGGCGATCTCGAGACCCTGTCGGCCTGGCTCCGCGACAACCTCTACTCGCTTGGGCGCAAGCTGACGCCGAAGGAGACGATCGAGCGCCTGACCGGGTCGCCGACGATCGATCCGCAGCCGTACCTCGCATACCTCCGCGAGAAGCTCGCCGCCCTTCCAGCGAGTGCTTGAGACCGTTCAGCTCGTCGTCAACGGCGAGCCGCGCTCGCTCGAGGTCGAGCCTCGGACCCTGCTCGTGTACGCGATTCGGGACGGCCTCGGCCTCACCGGCGCCCACATCGGCTGCGACACGAGCCCGTGCGGCGCCTGCACCGTGCTCCTCGACGGACGCGCGGTCAAGAGCTGCACCGTGCTTGCACTTCAGGCCGACGGAACCGAGATCACGACGATCGAGAACCTCGCGCCGGGAGGCGAGCTGCATCCGATTCAGCGCGCGTTCGTCGAGAACCACGGGCTCCAGTGTGGCTTCTGCACTCCGGGGTTGATCCTCACGGCGGTCGATTTGCTCGCGCGCGACCCCGATCCGAGCGACGCGACGATTCTCCACTCGATTCGAGGCAACCTCTGCCGCTGCACCGGGTACCAGCCGATCGTCGAGTCGATTCGTGCGGCCGGAGCTGCGCTTCGCGAAGGCGCGGGCCCATGATCCCCGCGGCCTTCCGGTACGCGCGCGCGTCCGATGTCGAGCACACGCTAGAGCTCCTCGCCGAGCCGGATGCCAAGCTCATCGCGGGCGGCCAGTCTCTGATTCCGGTGATGAAGCTGAGGATCGCCAGGCCTTCCCTCGTCGTAGACATCTCGCGGCTCGGTCTGCGCGGCATGACGATCGCCGACGACATGCTTCATATCGGCCCGCTCACGACCTGGGACGAGGTGCTCGCCGCCGGCGCACTTCGCCGGCCGGCGCTGGCCGCGATCACCGAGTGCGCCTATGGGATCGGAGATCTCCAGGTGCGAAATCGCGGGACCGTCGGAGGGAGCCTTGCGCATGCCGATCCCGCGTCCGACCTGCCGGCGGTTCTCATTGCGCTCGGTGCGACGGTACGGCTGCGATCGCCGAGTGGCGAGCGCGTCGTCCCGCTCGCCGACTTCGTCGTAGGCCCGTTCACGACGGCGCTCGGAGCACAGGAGCTGATCACCGACATCGTCGTGCCGCTGCTCGCGAAAGGTTCCGGCTCGGCCTACGTCTCGGTCGAACATCCTGCGTCGGGGTTCGCCCTCGCCGGCGCGGCCGCTCTGGTGGGACCAGACGGGGGTTCCCAAGTCGCTGTCACCGGCGTAGCCGCGAAACCGTTCCTCCTCGACGAGGGCGATCCCGAAGACTCACTCGAGACCGCGGAGGTCTTCGGTGACCGCTTCGCGCCGGCTGAGTACCGGCGCGAGCTCGCGGCTGTCCTCGCGCGGCGGGCGCTCGAGCTTGCCGCCGAGCGCGCGAGGGGCGAGTCGTGAGCGAGGGGCTCATCGGAGTCGCCCGCCCGCGAGTCGACGCTCCGGACAAGGTGACAGGCGCGACGAAGTTCGCCGCCGACGGGTACGTGCACGGACTTCTGCACGCGCGTCTCGTTCTCTCGACGGAAGCACACGCGCGGATTCGAGCCGTGCACCGCGACGAGGCGCTGGCTGTGCCGGGTGTCGTCGCGGTTCTCACGGCCGCTGATCTGCCGCTCGTGACCACCGGGACGGATCGAACCGCGGAACCGCTCGCCCGCGAGGAGATCGTCTTCGCTGGCCAGCCCGTTGCGATGGTCGTCGCAGAGACCGAAGCGGCCGCGGAGGACGGTGCGGAGGCTGTCGTCATCGAGCTCGAGACGCTTGCACCTGTCGTCGACCTCGAAGACGCGATGCGGGTCGGCGCGCCGCTTGCGCGTCTGCTCGAGGAGGCCGAGGAGGAAGGCGGCGATCTCGAGTCGATCCACGCGGGTGTCGACCGCGGGCAGGAGGACTCCGAGCACGAGCAGCTATCGGGGAACGTCCTCGACCGTGTGCAGCGCAAGAACGGCAACGCGGGCGCCGCGCTCGACGCGAGCGACGCCGTCGTCTCGGGAACCTTCCGGACGCCGTGGGTCTATCAGGCGTACCTCGAGCCTCAGGTCGCGACGGCGTGGCTCGAGCCGTCAGGGACGCTCGTGGTCTCTACCAGCACGCAGGGATCGTTCGTCACCCGGCGAGAGCTTGCACGCGCCTTCGGCCTTCCGCTCGACCGCATCCGCGTGGTCGCGGAGCCGCTCGGGGGCGCCTTCGGAGGGAAGTTCGCCCTCGTGGAGCCGCTCGTTGCCGGCGCGGCGCTTGTGCTCCGACGCCCGGTCCGCCTCGTCCTCACGCGCGGCGAGGACTTTCAGGCCACGAATCCCGCGTCTGCCCAGATCACCCACCTTCGCGTCGGCGCGCGCAACGACGGAACGTTCACCGGGATCGAGGCGCGAATGCTGGTCGACCGGGGCTCGAACGCGGGCTGGGGAGTCGAAGGCATCACATCCTCTCTCGTCGTCGGTCCGTACCGGTGGGAGGCACATGACATCGTCGGATACGGCGTTCAGACGAACCGGTTCACTTTCGGCGCCTATCGTGCGCCGGGCGCTCCGACGGCCGCGTTCGCGCTCGAGTCGCTGCTCGACGAGCTCGCGCAGAAGCTGGGGATCGACCCCATCGAGCTCCGGCTTCGAAACGCGGTAGTCGAGGGCGACATCGGGATCAGCGGCAACGCGTACCCGACGATCGGCGCTGTCGAAGTCCTCGAGCGAATCCGCGAACACCCGTTGTGGAATGAGC
>DASTEM010000304.1:0-3104 GCA_035709545.1 Gaiellaceae bacterium
GAGCGAGGCAGCCCGAGCAGCTGGAACGCGGGAAGTCCGAGGAGCTTGCCCTGGAGGTCGTGGAGCGCGGCGTCGATCGCGGCCTTCGCGGCCTGCTCGCCGGGAATCGCCGCGAGCCGCTCGCCGACGTCCTCGAGCGCGAACGGGTCGTCCCCGATCAGCTCGGCATGCTCCTCCACGAACGACTTGGCGGAGTCGACCGACTCGCCGTACCGGTCGATGGGAGCGGCTTCGCCATAACCGGTAACGCCTTTGTGGCTGAGAGCCACATGAACCACGTCGGCGACATCGGTTGAATCGCGCGCGATGACGAACGTCTCGGCGAGCTGCAGGCGTTGAACTTGAGCGTCGACGTCCACAGCGTGACGCTATCCGAGTCTCACGGCGTCGAGATCGAGACCACGTACGCGACCACGTCGGCCTCCTCGCGCCCGGACACGAGGCCCGCCGGCATGACGCCTCGCCCCTGTTGAACCGCCGCAGTCACCGTGGCCGCGTCGATCCCTGCGCCGGAGAGACGCGGCCCGACGCCACCCCCTCTGCCTCCGTCTCCGTGACAGGCAGCGCATTCGCGCTGGAACACGGTTTCCCCCCGATAGATGTCTCCCCCAGAAACGGCGCTTCCGGCCGGCGCCGACGGCGCGAAGATCTCCGCCTGGGCGAGCGCGAACGTGCAGACGACGACCGCCGCGCCGACGACAAGGGGTCTCCAGCCGCGCCCCATCAAAACCCGAACCGGACCGTCGTGAAGTACCAGAGGCTCGACGAGAGCCACAGGACAGCGAGGGTCGACGCCAGCGTGAGACCTGCGGTCGGGAGCGCCCAGCCCGGAAGCGAGTGGTCGCGGACGATCAGCACCTTCGCGGCGAAGACTCCGTAGAAGAACGTTCCGACGAGCGAGTGGAGGACGACGCGCGTGTCCGGTGTTTGGAAGCCGAGGATCGTCACGCAGTGGAAGAACACCGGCAACGTCAACAGGAACGCGAGCCGCCCGGACCAGCGGTGCACTCGCGCGATGGCTCGACCACGCTTGGGGAGAAAATTGAGCTTCCTGTAGATGCGAGCTGCCGTCGTGACCTGTACCAGGGCGAGCACGAGCGCCGCGCTCGCGAGCCACGCCTTCGCCGCGATGGTCGACGAGAACACGACTGTGACGAGATCGGTGTAGGTCTCGCTGACGTCGCCGAGCAGCACCCCTGGAGCCTACGACGAACCGGCCTGGAGCGGCAAGAGTAGACTGGGTGCTCCGCGCCCGTAGCTCAGGGGATAGAGCGCGCGCCTCCGGAGCGCGAGGTCGCAGGTTCAATTCCTGCCGGGCGCACTGACTCGATTCGTTCACCAGTACGGCTCCGAGCCGAGCCAGGTCGGGGAGCTCTTCCTGCCCATGAAGGCGGGGCCGCATCCGGTCGCCGTGGTCGTCCACGGTGGATACTGGCGCGCGCGCTACGACCGGTCGCTCATGGACGAGCTCTGTCTCGATCTTGCGGCGCACGGCTGGGCGGCGTGGAACCTCGAGTATCGACGAGTCGGATCCGGCGGCGGGTGGCCGGAGACTTTCGAGGACGTTGCCGCCGGCGTCGATGCCCTCGCCGAGCTGGATGCGCCACTGGACCTCGAGCACGTGATCTCCGTGGGGCACTCGGCCGGCGGACATCTCGCGCTCTGGCTGGCAGGACGCGGAGGTCTTCCGGCTGACACACCGGGCGCGAATCCGCGGGTGCGCGTGCGGGCGGCTGTCTCCCAGGCCGGCGTCCTCGATTTGCGTCTCGCGGCGCAGCTCTCTCCATCGGCGCAACCGACGAAGGCTCTCCTCGGCGATCCCGAGCAGCACTCCGACCGCTACGAGCTCGCCTCGCCGCGCGAGCGACTCCCGCTAGGCATCCCGCAACTCGTGCTGCACGGCGACCAGGACACCACCGTCTCCGTTCGAATCGCCACGAGCTACGCGGCGGCGGCGCGCGAAGCCGGGGATCCGTGCGAGCTCGTCCTGCTGAACGCCACGGGGCACTTCGAGCACATCGACGCCAGCGCGCCCGCCTGGCACGTTGCCCGTGACTGGCTCGTCGATTACGCGAGCACCGCCCGCAGCTGAGAGACGAAGCGCTCGAGCGACGTGGGCCCGTCTTCGGCAGCAAGGAGAGCGGCCGACCCGACGACAATGCCGTCGGTGAGCCCCGCAGCCGCGGCGGCCTGCTCGGGTGTCGAGACCCCGAAGCCCGCGTACAGCGGGACATCGGTGAGCCGCCGCGTTCGCTCGGCGAGCGGAGCGAGCGCCGGCGAGAGCTCGGCTCGCGCACCCGTCGTGCCGGCAACTGTGACGAGATACAGCCAGCCGTCCGTGCGATCCGCAGCGAGCGAGATCCGCTCGTCGGTGGAGGTCGGCGCGACCAGCTGGACCCGGCGGAGCTCGGGCCGCTCGTCGATGGGAAGGTCTGCGACGATCAGCGAGTCGGCGCCGGAGGCGCGGGCATCCGCGGCGAATCGCTCCCACCCGTAGGCCTCGAGCAGCGAGGAGTACGTCATCGGAACGAGCGGCAGGGACACCCGCTTGCGCGTCGCGCGCAAGCACTCCAGGCACGCAGCCGTGCGCATCCCAGCCGCAAGCGCCTTCTCCGCCGCCACGCGGACGACAGGCCCGTCGGCGAGGGGATCCGAGAACGGGAACCCGAGCTCGACGATGTCGGCGCCGCCGGCCTCGGCCGCGGCTGCCAGATCGGGCGTCTCGTGGCCGGACATCAGGTAGATGACGAGCTTCTTCACTGCGCCAGCACTTCGGCGAGATCTTTGTCGCCGCGGCCGGAAAGACCGACGAGGATCAGTTCCGCATCGAGATCGAGCGCCCGCGCGAGCGCGTGCGCGGGCTCGAGCGCCGGCAGGATCCCCTCGGTTGCGGCCAGTCGCCGGAACGCCGCCAGCGCCTCGTCGTCGGTCGCCGTCACGTACTTCGCCCGTCCCGTGTCGCGCAGGTGGGCGTGCTCCGGCCCGACGCCCGGGTAGTCGAGGCCTGCCGAGATCGAGTGCGCGTCCGCGATCTGGCCGTCCTCGTCGGCGAGCACCGACGAGCGGGCGCCGTGGAGAATGGCCGCTCGCCCCGAGCCGAGGCT
>DASTEM010000305.1:0-5558 GCA_035709545.1 Gaiellaceae bacterium
GGCCTCATGCCCGACGGATCGAGAGCACTCGTGCCTTCCACGAGCCCCGCGGCGCCTGTACGTCGACGACGTCGCCGACCGTCGCGCCCATGAGCACGCTGCCGAGCGGGGAGCCCGGACCGACACCGCCGACCGCCGAGATCTCGATCTCCATCTTCTCGCCCTCCTCGTCCGCGATCTCGACGATCGACCCAACACCCACGTGCTCGTCGGTGTCGTGCTCGACGACGACCGCGTGCGCCAGGCGCGCGCGTAGCTTCTTGATCCGCGCTTCGAGGAGGCCTTGCTCGTTCTTCGCCGCGTGATACTCGAAGTTCTCGGCGATGTCGCCGAACTGGCGGGCCGTCTTGATCGCCTCGGACGCAGCCTTGCGCCGGGGCCCCTCGAGCTCGGCGAGCTCGGCCTCGAGATCTGCACGCTGCGCGGCAGTCAGGTAGTCGATCCTCGGCTCGCTCACAACCGCAAGGCTAGATGCTTGATCGGGTCACGCAAGCATCGTGCGCAGACTAGGCTCCCGCCACGACCGACTGCGACTGCGAGAAGGAGGACACCGTGGCGACCGACCTGGAGCGCTTCGTCGAAGCGGAAGGACGTGCTGAGCGGGTGAAGGACGTCCGCAAGATGATCGACGCCGAAGGCGTCACATACATCTACTACCAGTTCGTCTCGGTGACCGGCCGCATCATGGGCAAGGGCATTCCGGCGCCGCACTGGGAGACGATCGCCCGCAAGGGCTTCCAGCTCGTCTACGGCTCGACAGCGAACCTCTTCGTTGACCGCCACGGGAACTACATCGGCTACGGGCCGGAGGCCTGGGAGCTCGTCGGTATTCCGGAACCGGAGACGTTTCAAGTGCTGCCCTGGGACTCGCGCGTTGCTCGCGTCTGGTGCACCTGTTTCCGCAACCGCGAGGATCGGGATGGGCCGGGCGAGGTGCTCACCTCAGACTGCCGCGGCAATCTGCGCCGCATCCAGGAGGAGTTCGAAGGACGAACCGGCATGCACCTGCGTGCCGGGATGGAGCCCGAGATGATGTGGCTCAAGATGGACGCGGACGGCACGCCGTCGGTCGAGGGCGTAACGAAGCCCTACTGCTACCACATCGACCAGTTCTCCGAGCTTCAGCCGGTCATCCACAAGATGGTCGAGTATGGACAGAAGCTCGGGCTCGACATGATCCAGGGCGATCACGAGGACGCACCCGGCCAAATCGAGCTCAACTTCGGCTTCGACCGCGCGGAGCAAACGGCCGACAACCTTTCCACGTTCCGCCAGATCGCGAAGCAGGTCGGTCGTGAGCTCAACGTCTTCCCGTGCTTCATGCCGAAACCGTTCATGGGGGTCTCGGCCAACGGCTGCCACACGAACATCTCGTTGTGGAAAGGCGATGAGAACGCCTTCCTGCCCGACACGAACGACGTACACAAGCCGAGCGCGATCGGCCTCAACGCGATCGGGGGCATCCTCGAGCACCTCCGCGGCCTCACCTGCGTCACGGCACCGACGGTCAACTCCTACCGCCGCTTCTGGGACACGGGCTTCTGGGCGCCGGTGTTCGCCGACTGGGGCTACCAGAACCGCACGACCGCCCTGCGGATCTCGTCGCCGGACCGCTTCGAGTACCGCTCGGTCGACTCGGCCGTGAATCCCTACCTCGCGCTCGCCGGGCTCATCAAGGTCATGGACGACGGAATCCAGCGGAAGCTCGATCCGGGCCCGGCCGAGGAAGGAAACATCTACGAGGCCATCGCCGCCGGCAAGCAGGTGCGACGTGTGCCGATGACGCTCGGCGAGGCGCTCGAGGCGCTCGAGGCGGACGAGGTCGTGCAGAGCGCGCTTCCGGACGAGATGTACCGTGTCTTCATGCACTACAAGCGCGACGAGTGGGAGCGCTACTGCGCGACCGTCTCGGACTGGGACATGGCCGAATACCTCGACGTATTGCCTTAGCGCGAGATATATCTCGCCCCTACAACCTTCGAGGGGGATCATCGAGCAATGTGCGGAATAGCCGGGATCATCTATCGGGACGGGTCGCAACACCCGATCGGCGACGAGATGACGCGGATGCTCCAGTCGATGAAGCACCGCGGTCCAGACTCGACCGGCTATGCGCTCTACGGCAGTCCCGAGAACGGCAATCTCGTCATGCGCTACAAGCTCGCCGACGCGAATACGCCGCGGGACTTCGAGTTTGGTGACCGCCTCCGCAGACATCGCGTCGAGGTCGAGTCCCGGCTCGCCGCGCTCGGCGCTCGAATCGACGAGGTCAAAGAGGAGACGCCCTACGCGTTTCGCGTCTCGTTCGAATATGAAGGCGACCTCAAGCTGCTCGCCGACTTCGTCGAGGACATCCCCGAGGCAGAGGTTCTCTCGCTCGGCCGCGCGCTCGAGATCATCAAGGACCTCGGCGACGCCGAGACGGTGCACGACCAATACGGGCTCTCATCGTTCTCGGGGACGCACGGCATCGGTCATGTTCGGATGGCGACGGAGTCGGAGGTCGACATCGCCGGTGCCCACCCGTACTGGGCCTATCCGTACTCCGACGTCGCGGTCGTTCACAACGGGCAGCTCACGAACTACTTCATGTGGCGGCGCCGGCTCGAGCGGGCCGGGCGGCGGTTCATGTCCGAGTGCGACTCGGAGATCATCGCGGTCTACCTCGCGCAGGAGATGAGCGAAGGCGCGACGTTGGAGGAGGCGATGCGCAAGTCACTCGACGAGCTGGACGGCGTGTTCACGTACATCGCCGTGACGAAGGACGAGCTCGGCGTGGCCAAGGACGAGCTCGCAGCGAAGCCGCTCGTCCTCTACGAGTCGGACGATCTGGTCGCGATCGCGTCCGAAGAGATCGCTATTCGCGCGATCCTCGAGCGAGAGATCGACACCTACGACCCCTACGAGCGCGAGGTGCTGGTGTGGCAGCGGTAGGGGAGCGGAAGATCACCTATGACGCGCGCGGCCTCGCCGAGCCGTTCGCGGACGTGCCGAAGATCTCGGAGATCGACGGCACGCGGGCGCGCTTCGACGCACACGACCTCACGACTCGAACGATCAACCTCGAGCTCCGCTGGCTCCTCTACGAGATGGGCGTGAAGGAGGTCGAGATCGACAACCCGGGGTCGAAGCACTCCCTCGGAGTCGGGATTCTCACCCGCTGCAGGATCAGGTTCAACGGCAGCCTCGGCTACTTCGGCTGCGGGCTCATCGACGGCCCCGAGATCCACATCACGGGCAGAGTCGGCTGGTCGGCGTGCGAGAACATGATGTCGGGCGTCG
The DNA here is from genome assembly GCA_035709545.1 of Gaiellaceae bacterium. Lineage (GTDB taxonomy): Bacteria > Actinomycetota > Thermoleophilia > Gaiellales > Gaiellaceae > GMQP-bins7. The sequence continues at coordinate 3,283 of DASTEM010000305.1, forward strand.
TCATCGTGGAGGGAAACGCGGGCTCGCTCACGGGCGCAGCGCTCCGTGGCGGCGATCTCGTCGTGAAGGGCCGCGTCGGTGCGCGAAGCGGCGTGGATCAGAAGGGCGGCACGATCATCACGCTCGGCTCAGCCGGCTCGATGACCGGATTCATGATGCAGCGCGGCCGGATCATCATCGGCGGCGACGTTGGGCCGGGTCTCGGCGACTCGATGTACGACGGCACGATCTACGTCGCCGGCAAGGTGAAGTCGCTCGGCATCGACTGCGTTCCGGGCGAATGGACTGACTCGGACACCGAGCTCATCGAGCGCAAGTTCCGGATCTACGGGCTCGGCTCGCCCCCCGCGTTCCAGAAGTTCGTGTGCGGGAAGGTCCTCTACAACTACGACTCGCTCGAACCCGCCGAGAAGAAGTTGGTGCTCTGATGAATGCGATGACGGCGTCCGTAGGGGCGAGATATATCTCGCCCATAGAAGGCAGGTAGACCGGGAGAAAGGACGCGTGATGGCCGACGAGACCGCCCCATCGCAGAAGAACGTCCTCGGCCGCAGCCGGATCTTCACGCCGGAGGTCATCAACGACATCCACATGAAGGCCGAGCTCGGCCGCTACCGAATGCGCGGCTTCTCGATCTTCAAGCCGATGCCGCACTGGGACGAGCTCGTCTTCCTGCCAGGCACGTTGACCCGGTTCGTCATCGAGGGCTACCGCGAGAAATGCGAGACGAAGACGGTACTCGGCGCTCGCTTCGCGAAGAAGCCGCTCGAGCTCGACATCCCGATCTACATCACCGGCATGTCGTTCGGCGCCCTGAGTCTCGAGGCGAAGATGGCGCTCGCAAAGGGCGCATCGATGGCGGGCACCGCAACGTGCTCGGGCGAGGGCGGAATGATCCCTCCCGAGCGCGACTACTCGACGAAGTGGTACTACCAGGTGATCCAGTCGCGGTACGGGTTCAACCCGCACCATTTGATGCTCGCCGACGCGATCGAGTTCTTCATCGGCCAGGGCTGCAAGGTCGGCCTCGGCGGACACCTGATGGGCCAGAAGGTGACCGAGCAGGTCGCGGAGATGCGCTCATTGCCTGCCGGAATCGACCAGCGCTCCCCCGCGCGCCATCCTGACTGGCTTGGCCCGGACGACCTCTCGCTGAAGGTGCAGGAGATCCGGGAGGCGACCGACTACCAGGTGCCGATCCAGCTCAAGCTGGGCGCGGCGCGTGTGTACGACGACGTGCGTATGGCGGCCAAGTGCGGCCCGGACATCATCTACCTCGACGGCGCCGAAGGTGGCACCGGCGCAGGCCCGCACATCGCGACCGAGGAGACGGGCATCCCACTCATGGCCGCGATCCCCGAGGCGCGGCGCGCGCTCGAGGACGTCGGGCTCGCAGACGAGGTCGACCTTGTCGTCGCAGGCGGCATCCGCAACGGTGCGGACGTGGCCAAGGCGCTCGCACTCGGAGCAAAGGCGGTGGCAATCGGACACTCCGCGCTCATGGCGCTCAACTGCAACAAGGAGATCCCCGGCGTCACCGACTACGAAGGCACGGTCGGCGTGCCGGCAGGCCAGTGTTACCACTGCCACACGGGGCGATGCCCGGTCGGGATCACGACCCAGGACCCCGAGCTGCGCAAGCGCCTCGTCGTCGAAGAGGCCTCTGAGCGTGTCTACAACTTCCTGACCACGCTCACGATGGAGCTGCAGATGCTGGCTCGGGCCTGCGGCAAGACAAACGTCCACTCGCTCGAGCCCGAGGACCTCGCAGCGCTCACGATCGAGGCTTCCGCGATGGCGCGGGTGCCCCTGGCAGGGACGAACTACACGGTAGGCCAGACCGAGCACGAGATCCTGGCCGAGGTGAAGCGACTGTTGGCGATCAAGGCCGAGGAGGAGCTCACGGCGAATCAGACCGCCCAGATCGCCGACCTGCGGACGGTGGAGTCGTGACTCAGCAGCCTCACACGCATGAGCTCGCGTACGCAGAGCCGGAGAAGATCAAGTCGATCGACGCCGAGTTCCTGGCGGGCCACCGCTTCCCGTACCAGGAGGACATGTCGCTCGTCGAGGGCATCGACCTGGGCGCGCTGACGCCCGGCGACGACCTCAACTGGCTCGAGGACATCGCGCTTCTCGAGGAGGACGGCGTCCCGGCCGTGTTCGATCGCTATAGCAACTCCTTCCTCAAGATCTACTTCCCGATACCCGAGGGTCGCGAGGACGAGATCGCCCGCAAGGTGCTGATGACCCACTTGACGAGCGGCGGCTCCTAC
>DASTEM010000306.1:0-8658 GCA_035709545.1 Gaiellaceae bacterium
GTCACCGCCTCGGGATCCGGCGGCTCGAGGAGGGATGCGAGGTCGTCCTCCAGGTCGGGATAGCCGCTATTCCGCATGATCTCGGCGGCTCGCTGGACGTCGTACTCCGCTCGCACGTGCGACACGTCGGGACCGAGCAGCAGCCAGAACGCACCTGGACGACCTTCGTACGGCCAGCCCACCGAGCCGGCGCAGACGAGCCGCCACTCGGCGACGCGGCGGTCGTACTGGATATGCGTGTGCCCGCAGACCACGACCCCTTCCGCAGTACCCTCGAGTACCTGCGCGACCTCGTCTTCCGGGGTGATGCGCGTGACGATCTCCTCGTCACTCCGAGGCGTCGCGTGGCAGAAGCGAACGGGCCCCAGACCGTCGACCGTCAGCGAGAGGGCTTCGGGCCAGGCAGCGACTCGCGCAGCCCGCGCATGACCCAACTGATCACGGCACCAGAGGCGGCGTTTGTCGTCCGCAACCTCGAGGACAAGCCGATCGGCGTTGCCCCGGAGGAACCGAACACGCTCGCCAAGCGCCTCGAGCGCATCGACCACCTCGGCCGGAAACGGACCGGCGACTACGTCGCCGCCTACGACAATCGCATCCACGTCCTCCAGGCGTCGATCGGCGAGTACCGCCTCGAGCGCGGACAGGTTCCCGTGGATGTCATAGAGCGCGGCGACCCGCATCCCACGAGGCTATCGCTCGACGCGTAACCCGGGGCCGGCGCAGACGAGGTCGAGAGCCGGGCAATCCGAGCAGGCAAGCTCGCTCGGCGTCGGGTGGAAGTCGCCTGCGCGGATCCGGGCGATGGCATCCGAGAGCTCCGACTCGAGCTCTGGAGCATCTGCCGCCGAGAACACGGCCGAGACGACATCATCCGGGCGTTCCAGGAACTGGTACGCGACCTCGACTTCCTCGGCGCCGTCGCGAAGGCACGCGAGCGCGTACACGAGGCGCTGCACCTTGTACTCGGATTCGACGATCGACGCAGGATCCGCATCGGCGAGCGCGTTCGACTTGTAGTCGACGACCAGAGCCTTCTCTCCCCCACGCCAGAGGACATCCAGGCGGCCATGGAGAAGGACCCCGTCGTGCTCGAACGCGAACGGTCGCTCGGGACGGGCGGCTGGGAGCAGGGCGATTCGCTGTGCGAGCTCCGACGCGCAGTAGGCGTCGATCATCCCGGAGATGCGCTCGAGCTCTGCGGAAGTTGCCTCCGGATACCACTCTCTCACGGTCGCGTCGAGATCCGCTCGAGGGGGTGGAGCAGGCTGGTCGAGCGGAATGAGCTCGAGCAGTCGATGGACTGCATCTCCGAGCTCCGTCGCCGCGAGCCCGCGCTCACCAGAGCTCTCCGACGTCTCGCGGGCCCTAGGTCGAAGACCGAGTACTCGCTCGGCGAAGTACCTGTATGAGCACCGCTCGAAGAGGGCAAGCGCGCTGTACGAGAGACGGCGAACGTCGTGGAGCGGCGCCGCTGCGATCTCGGCGAGCGCGGGGAGCTCGATCCCCTGACGCGTCGTGGAGGCGAACAGCTCGTCGAAGAGCACGAGCTGACCGGGCTCCGGCACGTCCTCGGCCGTATGCAGCGGCTCGGGCGTCGGCGCGTACTTGTCGACCGCGAGCAGGAAGCGCGCATCACCCCGCTCGATCTCAGTGGGGCCGTCCGAGACGACTCCGACGACGTCCTGTGCGGCGAGGCGTTCCAGCACCCAGCCGATCGGCGTCTCGCGATCAGCAGCTCGTTCCGGATCGATCGCGCCGGAGACGATCAAGCGGTCGATCGCCCGCGTCATTGCGACGTAATAGAGGCGGAGCCGCTCGGCCTGGCCCCGCTCCTTCGCCGCATCGCGCACGTCGTCGTAGTCGAAGACGGGCTTCCGCTCGCCTCGGGTTGGATGAACCATGCGGAAGCCGAAGCGCCCGTCGGAGAGCGCCACGATCTCGTCGGCCCCCCGCGGCCCACCGACGTCTCTGCCCGCATCCGCGACGATGACGACCTTGAACTCGAGGCCCTTGGCGCCGTGGATTGTGAGCAGCCGAACCGCGCCCGCTCCCTCCTCCTCGGCGACGGCCTCGAGCTCCTTGGCTCCCAGCGCGTCCTGGTCGCGAACGAAGCGGGCGAAGCCGGCGACATCGGCGCCGCGTATCGCCTCGTAGTCGCGTGCGAGGCGGCCGAGCTTCAGCAGGTTCGCGAACCGGCGCGAGCCGTCCCAGCGCGCGAGGACGGCAAGGTCGTAGTCGTGGTCGCTGAGAATCCGGTCGCAGAGCGCCTCGAGGCCGATTCGTGTCGACGCTCGCACCAGACGCTCGTAGCGCTGGAGAAAGGCGCGCATGAGCCGCTCGTCCTCGGGCGAGAGGTTCTCCGGCACGCCTCGCTCGAGCGCGGTGAACAGCGGCCGGCGCGGGGCGCCCCGGCGGAGCAGGACCAGCGCGTCGTTGGAGACCCCGACGAAGGGCGACGCGAGTACCGTCACTAGCGCGACGTCGTCGTAGCGGTTGTGAATCAACCGCAGATAGGCGAGGAGGTCGACGACCTGTTGCTGCCCGAAGTAACCGCGTCCGGTTGCTCTGTAGGTCGGGAGTCCCTCGAGCCGGAGCGCCTCCTCGTAGCGCTCTGCGTCCGTGCCCGCGGCGAAGAGGACGACGATCTCGCCCGCTGTCGCAGCGCCTGAGTCGACGAGCTCGCGCACACGGGCCGCGATCACGCGAGCCTCGCCGGTTCGCCAGTGCTCCCCGGTGTCGCGGTAGCTCGCCTTGTCCGTGACGAGAAGCTCGACCGGGTGCCCGAACACCGGGTCGGCGAACTCCGCTGACGCCGCAAGCGGCTGGTACTCCTCCCCGAACGCGTCGCCGAAGAGGTAGTTCACGGCCGCGAGGACCTGCGGACGTGAGCGGTAGTTGCTCCGCAACGCCAGCAGGTTTGACGCCTCCGCGCGACGCTCGCGGAAGACGTCGACGTCCGCGTGGCGGAACCCGTAGATCGACTGAAACTCGTCACCGACCGTGAAGACGTCGGTCAGCTCGGGGTGAGCAACGAGATCGATGAGCTCGCACTGCAGCCGGTTGGTGTCCTGGAACTCGTCAACCATGAGGAGTCGGAAGCGAAGCTGCATCGCATCCCGGATCTCCGCGTGATCGCGGAGGAGGTCGCGCGCCGCAAGCTGGAGATCCTCGAAGTCGACGGCCGACTCACGCCGCTTTGCGGCGGCGTACTCGTCCGCAAAGCGCTCCAGGAGCTCCTGGAGGAGGTCGCGGTCATGTGCCGCGAGCTCTTCGAGCCCGGCGCGCTCCGCAGCCTTGCGTGCCTGCTCGAACGAGGCTGCGCGAGCACCCCTGCACTGGAACGCCGAGAGATCGACCAACCGCTCGGGAAGCGAGCCCTCCACAACGACATGCAGCACCTCGCTCGAGTTACGCCGCTGGGTCGGAGTCGCAGAAACGTCAGCCGCCAGCAGTGCTGCCTCCACACGAAGTCGCTCGATCGCGTCTTCGAGACCCGGCCGCTCCCCGAGCTCGAGCACGAGCTCCCGACCCGCGGATCGCAGCGTCTCGTAGACGCCCGTCAGCATCCGGCGCAGCCCGTCCGCGCGGTAAGTGGCGAGCAGCCGGAGGCGCTCAGGATCCCCCGTCGAGCAGAACGTCTCGAGCGCACGCTCGAAGGCCTCTCCCCGAAGGACCGCCGCGCCCGCGTCCTCGAGCTCCCGGAACCGGGGATCGAGGCCGGCCGCAAACGGATACGTTCGGAGCAGGCGGTTGCAGAAGCCGTGGATCGTCGAGATCCATGCACCGTCGAGCTCGCGGGCGAGATCGGGGCGGCCCCGGTCGCGCAACGCAGCGCGAATACGGCTCCGGAGCTCGCCCGCCGCCTTTCGCGTGTACGTGATGACGAGGATCGACTCCACGTCGATCCCCCGTTCGCAGACGGCTCGGACGTAACGCTCGACGAGCACCGACGTCTTCCCGGTTCCGGCGCCGGCCGAGACGAACACCGAGCCCGTCGCCTCGACCGCCTCGAGCTGCTCCGGGTTCAGCGGCGCGGCGAGCTCCACGACGGTCACGAGCGCTCCACGCGACACATCGGCCAGAGGTCGCACCAACTGGGGCAGCCGTCCCCCTTCGGATCGTGCTGCACGTCTCCGGCACGGATCCGGCGGGCATTCGTCGCGGCTCGCTCGCGCGCGCCCTCGACCTGAGCCCAGAACGCGTCCTCGTCCAGGTAGTCGTCCTTCGCGAAGCCGGGGAGATCCTCGCGCGCGCTCTCACGCAACATTCCGCGGGTGAGGCGCCGGCCTGCGAGCGCACGGTAGACGCCTCCGAGCGGCTCGACGCCGACGAGGTCGCGAAGCGCGAGGACGTAGAGCGGAATCTGCAGCCGCATCTCCCTGTCGATGTCCCGAGCCGAATGAGCGCCCTTGCCGGACTTGTAGTCCTGGACGATTCCTCGGGCGCTGAAGGGATCGATGTCGATGCGGTCGATCTTCCCCGAGAGCCACATGTCGTCTCCGAGCTGGAGTCCTCGTTGCAGCTCGGGCGCTGCACGATCCGAGCCGAACGAGACCTCGAGCCGTCGTGGCACGAACTCCACCGCCGAGAGAGCCTCGTCGCGGATGAAGCCCTCGAGATCGGCGAGCAACGTGTGCCGCAGCTCGGCCTCCTGCAGCTCCGTGAGGTCGAGGCGGACCCCGGACGCGAGCGCATCGTCCAGGCAGCGCCGTACGAGCTCGAGCGCGGCACCGAGGTTCTCCGGCGTTACGCGCTCGGAGTCGAGCTCGCGAGGAAGGGACGCGTAGAAACGGTTCAAGGTCGTGTGCACGACCTGCCCACGAAGGATCGCGTCCGGCTCGGCGTCGATGCGTTTCGGATCGATCACGCGTTCGAAGAGCCACGCGGACGAGCAGTCGGCGAAACGTTCGAGCTCCGTCGCGGAGAAGACCGACCTCGCCGCAAAGGTGTCGACGACGGACGGGCTCCGAAGCGGCGTCGGCCGCTCGAACGCGTGTCGCGCACGGTCGAGCCGGCGCGACCAGCCGTTGGCTTCCGCTAGCGATGCCGCCTCCTCCTGGTCGTCGACGGTCAGGCGAGCGACCGCGCGGAGCCGCTGGCGCTCGCTGGGCGCCGACTCGATCGGCCACGTGAGCGCGGACAGCGCGCGGCGGCGCGTCGCACGAGCGACCTCTCCGGCATCGAAGAGGGAGGCGATGTCCTCCCAGAACGGGCTCGCCTCACGAGGCGCTCCCTCGTCGGTCGCGGCCTCGCGTACGAGAACAAGCCGCTTTAGAGCCCTAGTGCAGGCGGTGTAGAAGAGGTACCGATCGCGTGCGACCGCACCGGTCCGCTCGAGCCTCCCACCGAGTGCACGCCGAGCGTCGTCATCCAGGAGCGGCGACGGCCTTGCGCGCCGTGGGAACGCTCCCTCCTCCAGCCCGAGCAGGAAGACCACGTCGAACGTCCGGGTGCGCGCCCGCTCGTAATCGAGTACGGCCACCCGACCGCTGTCGCCGCTCGCCGGAGGGCGAACCGTCGCGCGCTCGAGGGCCGCGACGACATCTTCGGGGGCGAGGTGCGCCCCGTCCAGCTCGACGTACGGGGCGAGGTCGTCCAAGACCTGCTCCGCGGCACGATGCGCACGCGCATCGAGTCGGGCGTCCTCAGAGACCGGCGGAGACGCGACTCCCCAGGCGTTGCGCAGCATGGCGTCGAGAAGCGCTCGCGCTCCCGCGACGGGGTCAGCGGCGTTCCGCAGCTCGACGAGCGCCGGAACCGGAGCGCCGCGCAACCGCTCCGCCTCTTCCTCGACTCGCGCCGGGTCGCTGACAGCGCGGCCGCGGAGGCGCCCCTCGACGAAGTCGACGGACCTGCGCTCGAGCCCCGAGTACGGTGAGCGAAGGAACGCGAAGAGCTCGCCGCGGTCTCCGCCGAGCCATGCGAAGCGCAGAAGCGCGAGCAGCGCGCCCCCGAGCGTGCTCTCGGCGAGCCGAATCGTGTGCTCGATCGCATGGGGGACGCCGAGCTCGTCCAAGGCAGCGACGAGCGGCGCCCGCCATCGTTCCGGCGAGTCGCAGACGACAGCCACGCGGTCGGGTTGCATGCCCGCCCGCAGTACGCCGATGAGCTCCCTCGCGAGCAGCGCGGCCGTCCCCCGGGCGCCTGCCCCCTCGAGGAACCGCAACGATCCGTCGAGGGCCGGCCCGGGAGGCGGTGTGTCGGCGAAGAGCTCCCGCTCCAGGTGGAGCAACGGCGCAGGTGCCTCTCGGTCGGACGCACGAGGGAGCCCCTCGATGGCCCCCGCCGCCAGGCCGGCGAGATCCTCGACCGTGCGCTCGAGAGCGGCAAAAGCGGCTCGGCCCGGCTCGTACGGGATCGACACGGCGACCTCGGCGCGGCCGGCCAGCGTCTCGAACAGCGCCCATTCAGCGGCAGTCAGGTCCTCGAAGCCGTACGCGAAGACGGGCTCGCCATGCCAAGAGTCGAGGTCTCGCTGCAGGCGCGCGATTGCCGCTCGCCGGAGCCCGGGGCGGTCGTGCAGCCCGAGGCGACCGAGCTCCAGCCGGTACGCGCGTACGAGATTCGCCAGATCGCCGTCCAGCTCCTCCGGGTCGAGGAGGGCGGACTCGAGCTCGGAGAAGGCGGCAAGCAGCGTCTCTGCGAAGCCGCGCGTGGACGCTGAGGGGCCGAGCCCGTCGAGCTTGGTCGCGGCGATCGCGCGGCGCACCGCCAGGGCGCGCTGAGCCTCCGATGCGACCCTTCGCGGATCGATCTCGCCCGCAACCACGTGCTCGAAGAGATCGTCGAAAGTCCCGATCCGGCCGGCAAGGAGCGCGGGTCGGCGCCGGAGGAGGTCCCGCTCAACGCGCTCGATGTCGAGACGGTTCGGAACGACGAGCCACGGATCGCGGTCGAGCGCCTCGAGGTAGCGCTCGAGAAGCAGCGCGACTTTGCCGGCATGAACCGGCCCGACAACGAGTGCGAGGCCCATTTCGCCATCGTAGTCCCGGCCCTGGACGCGCTTTCGGACGCTAAGTCGCGACTCTGTGCAAAGTGCGTGGAAATGGGGTCCGGTCTCGTCTCCTCGTAGGCGCGAGGTATATCTCGCGCCTACAACGGCGGCAGGACCAGACCCCCGCGGTTACGCAGCGGCCTTGGGACGCCGGCCGCGCCGAGCGACAGCCTGGCCCGGCATGCCGCCGGCGCAGTCGTCACAGAGGTCGGCCTGCTTCGAGCCGCGACGAGCGTCGGTGTAATTGAGACGCATCAAGGCGCCTCGACCTTCTGCGACCTCGCGACTGCACTTGTCACATACGAGAATCGTCTTTCTTGCCATCGCTTTTCCTCCAGTCTCGCTTCGCGAACGAGCGGAGACTAGAGGAAATGCGACGCAAAATACAACTCCGAAAAGTTCGTGCGCGTTTCTAGCGCGGATCGAAGGCACTACGATCCGCGCATGCAGACCATCGTCGTTCTCGAAGGCGACCAGACCGGCCAGGAGCTCCTCGAGGAATCGCTACGCGTCCTCGCCGCCGACGTGGTCGGTATCGAGCTGGGCTTTCCGCGCTTCGATCTCATGCTCGAAACTCGGCGCGCGACCGGCAATCGCATCGTCTACGACGCGGCGGCGGCGATACGGGAGCACGGGTTCGGCCTGAAGGCGGCCACTGTCACACCCGAAAGCGCGGGCGACGTCGGGTCACCGAACCGGATTCTGCGCGAGGAGATCGGCGGGAAGGTGATCGTGAGGACCGGCCGGCGAATCCCAGGCGTCGTGCCGCTCGGAGGTGTGCACGCCCCCATCTCGGTCGTGCGGATGGCGGTTGGAGACGCATATGGCGCGAAGGAATGGCGCGAAGGAGAAGGTGACGACGAGGTCGCCCTGCGCACCGAACGCATCGAACGGCGGATCTGTCACGCAGTCGCCGAGTTCTCTTTCCGGCAGGCCGAACGGCTCGGCGCGAAGGTCTTCGGCGGGCCGAAATACACGGTGAGCCCGATCTACGAGGGAATGCTGAAGGAGGAGATGGACGAGGCCGCGCTCCGCCATCCCGACGTGCCGTACGAGCCGCAGCTCATCGATGCGACGTTCGCGCTCCTGATCTCCTCGAGCGGCGCGCCGATGGTGATTCCGGCGCTCAACCGCGACGGGGACATCCTCTCCGACCTCGTCCTCCCCCTCTTCGGGTCGATTGCAGGGTCGGAATCGCTGCTCGTCGCATTCGGAGACGACTACGTCCCGAACGCACTCATGGCCGAAGCGGCGCATGGGACCGCACCTGCGCTCGAAGGGAAGGACGTCGCGAACCCGATGGCAATGATCCTCGCCGGTGCCGCGCTCCTCTCACACGCGGACGAAGAGCAGTGCCAGACCGCTGGACGGGCGATCAGAGAGGCCTGCCTGGAGGCGGTCGCCGAGGGAGTACGAACTGCTGACCTGAGCGGCCACCACGGTACACGGGCCTACACCGACGAGGTGATTCGCCGCACGAAGGCGAAGCTCGAGATCTGGGCGTCGCTGTGATGGTTCCGCCAACGACTGACTTGTCGTCGCCGTAGAGTTCGACCTCGGCATGCGAGTCGCAGTTCCGAGGGAGACGACTCCCGGCGAGCGTCGCGTGGCGCTAGTCCCGGAGTCCGTTTCGAAGCTTCGTGCGGCGGGCTTCGAGGTGA
>DASTEM010000307.1:0-4454 GCA_035709545.1 Gaiellaceae bacterium
GCCTCACGCGCTCCGCCTGTGTCTGGAGGACTTCCGGCTCCTCTCCGTACAGACGGACCGTGACGTCACTCGACGCATCCCTGCGCGACAACACGTCTCGCGCACGATCGTTCGAGAACGCCGCGAGGTTCCCCGACAAGCCGGGATAGCCGCTCACGACCTCGCGAATCGAGCCCACCGTCGCGTCGTAGTCGGCTGACGTGTCGATCGACACCCACAGCTCGGCCGTGTTCACGTTGACCGACACGTCCGAACCGATGGCGCGGCCGACATGAGCGCCGACGTCTTCGACGCCCTCGACCGAGCGAAGCTCGCGAGCCGCCAGCGCGGTGATGCGGTTCATCTCCGGCAGCGACGTCCCCGGCGCGCCGTCCCACCGGATCAGCAGCTGCTCCTCCTTGAAGTTCGGAAGCAGCGACGTCGACAGGAACGGCAGCGTCGCGCAGGTTGCCACCACGACGGCACCGGCTGCGAGGTAGACCCAGCGTGACCGGCGAAGCGCGCCCCCGAGCACGCTCTCATAGCCGCGCTTCAACCATGCGACTACGGGGGACTCTCGCTCGAAGGAGCCTCGAGACAGGAGCAGCGCCGCGAGTGCGGGCGTCACCGTCATCGAGACCACCATCGATGCGAGAAGCGCGAGCAGGAACGCGCCCGCCAGGTCGGGGAAGAAGGAACCTGCAAGACCGTTCATGAAGAACACCGGGAGCAGGGCGAGCCCGACGACGAGCGTCGCGTACGTCGTCACGCTTCGTGCCTGCACCGTCGCGCCGACGATCACGGCCTCCGTCGTTGCGCCGTCCTCCTCCTGCTGGTGCTTGCGCAGCCGGCGAGTGACGTTCTCGACGCCGATGACGCCGTCGTCGATTGCAAAGGCGAGTGCCGCGATGAGCCCGACCAGGATGATCGCGTTCATCGTCGTCCCGAGCAGCCACAGCACGATCGCAGCCGCGACCAGCGAGAGCGGGATCGTGACCAGGGCGATGAAGGCCGTCCGAAGCCGGAAGAAGAACGCCCCGAGGACGAGCGCGACGAGAATGCCCCCGACGATCAACGCGAGCGTGAGATTCTCGATCGCGGTGTCGATGAACGATGCCGGCCGGTAGACCGTCGTGTCGAGCTCGACGCCGGCGAGGCCGGGCGCCATGGCCGCGATCGCCGCCTCGAGCCCGCGAGTCACCTCGAGCGTGCTCGCCTCCGGGAGCTTCTCGACGACGAACAGGAGGTCGCCGCTAGCACCCGAGACGTTGGCGTCGCCGATGAGCGGCTGATTGCCTTCGACCACCGTCGCCACGTCGCCGAGCGAAAGCTTTCTCGCGCCAGTGTCCTCGACCCGCACCTTCGCGAGGTCGCCGGGCGAGCTGAGCGGCGAGAGATGCTGAATGCCGAGGCGCTGGTTCGGCGTGTCGATGAAGCCGCCGGTGCCTGGCGTCGACGCCTCGACGAACGTCAGCGGCGAGAACCAGAGCGAGTTGGCCGTGCTCTCGATGACCTGAATCAGGCTGACGTTCATGTCGCGGAGGTGCTCCGGATCGACCTGGACCTGAAGCTGTCGGTCATGGAACCCCCACGTCGACACACTGGCAACCCCCTCGACGCCGACGAGGCGCGGCGCGATCGTCCAGCGGGCGAGCACGCCCATCTCGATCGGCGTGAGCGACTTCGTAGACGCTCCGACGATCAGCGCACGGTTCGTCGCCGACACGGGCTGCAGCATTTGAGGCGGCTTCGACACGTTGGGCAGCGCGTGCGCCTGCGTGAGGCGCTCTGCGACCACCTGTCTGGCTCGGTAGAGATCGGTGCCGGGCTCGAACTGCATGAAGATCCGCGACAGGCCCGGTAGCGACTCCGAGCGGATCTCCTCGACGAACGCGACGCCGACGAGCAGGTCCTGCTCCATCGGCACGGTGATGAGCTGCTCCACCTCGTCAGCCGACAGCCCGAGCGCTTCCGTCTGGATCTCGACCGTGGGTGGGAGGAACTCCGGTAGCACGTCGACCGGCATGGCACGGAGCTGCGACACACCGATGACGAGCGTCGCCGCACCAAGAGCAACGACCAGGAGCCGGAACCTCAGGCTCGCACCAACGATCCAACGCATCATGTCTCGCGACCTCCCAGCCGAGTCGAGCTTCCGATTTCACGTGCCCGCGGCAGACAGAACCGCGGCCGCTTCTCGAGCGCCGAGGGCCTGGACGAGTGCAGGCAGGCGTAGCGGAACGCCGTCGTGGGCCGATGGTTCGCCCGTCGACGACCGCACGCAACATCCCCGTTCCGCATGACCGCGAACGCGGCCGCACAGACCCTGTTGTCCAGCACTATGACCCTCTCCCCAGTTCCCCTCGCGTGTTTCCCCCCGCGAGGTAGTGCACTGGTAGATAGCAGATGGCGCGGCAGAGTTCAATAGGGTCCGCGAGAGAATTCGTGCAACTTCGTGGATCGACCGGCGGACGGCTGGCCAAAAGGCGAGTCTTCATTGACGTTTCGCCGCGCCTGGGCGATATTCAGAGAGAACCTTGAGAGGAGGAGGAGGGTGAGAACAACCTGGGGGCTCCGCGCTCGCCCGTCGCGGCGAGCGTTTATTACGCTTGCCGTCGTCGCCGCGGCCGTGGTTGCGTTGAGCGTTTGGCGGCTACAGGGGAACGCGGAAGCACAGGCGTCGCAATCGCTCGCGACAGCCACGCGCGGTCCCATCGTCGTCACGGTCGGAGGGGTCGGACAGATCGTCGACGGGCTCTCCGGTCAGAGCTCGTCCGGCTCGTCCGGGCCGGCGAACGCCATCTTTCCGATTACAAGTGGAACCATCTCCGATGTTCTCGTCGCTCCGGGCCAGAACGTCGAGGCCGGCCAGGCGCTGGCCGTCATCGACGACGGCGGGATCGCAGACTCCGCAGCCGCGCAGGCGCAGATCGACCTCGAGACGGCACTGCTCGAGCTTCCTCCATCGGCGCGCACCGGGGCGCTCGGCATCGCGCTGGCAAGTGTCACGCTCGCCAAGCAGCGGCTTGCCTTGGCTCGTGGGCCTGCGTCCAGAGCCGATCTACGCATTGCCGACGCCGACGTCGCAAGGGCTCGAGCGGAACTCGCCGCGCTCCTCAGGCCCGCCCAGGCACCCACGGCCGAGGCACTGACGGCGGCCCGGACCGCCGTGCGCGTCGCCGAGCAGAGCCTCGCTCGGCTGACCGGACCGCCGGATCCGGTGGCCGTCGCAACCGCCGAGGCAGAGGTCAAGAAGGCCGAGGCCGACCTCGAGGCGCTCGTGCGGAGCGACCGGACACAGCCCGTCACAAAGAGAGAGATCGACGCAGCCAAGGCGGCAATCGAGGCTGCGAAAGCACGGTTGGCGAAGCTGCTGCAGCCGGACACCGCCGCGATCAGCACGGCAGAGCTCGAGCTCGACCGGGCTCGGGCCGAGCTTGCCGGTCTGCTACGGCCGGCTCAGCCGCCGTCGCCCGAGGCGGTCGACGCTGCGGAACAGGCACTCGCGGCAGCCCAGGAGAACCGGAAACGCCTACGCCAGGGCTCGACCCAGGCCGACGTGACCTCGGCTCAGCTCGAGCTCCTGCGCGCTCGCGCCGACCTCCGCACGCTGCGGACGGCGATGCGCAAGGCGTCGAACGGGAGCGGCAGCGCGACTGCCGACGTGCCGGTGCGCCTCGGACTGCTCAAGATCCAGGGTGCTCAGAACAGGCTCTCCGTGGCCCGCGCCGCGCAAGGCCAGCTCGAGGTCACCTCTCCCTGGAGCGGCACCGTCTCCGCAGTGTTCGTGGCGAAAGGCGCTCGTGTCGATGCGACGACTCCCATTGCCTCGGTCTCGGACCTCGACAATCTCGCGGTCAACGTCAACCTGAGCGAGTTCGACGTCGCGCAGGTCGAACAGGGCATGCATGCCAACGTCAGTGTCGACGCGCTCGGTGGTGAGACGTTCTCCGGCACGGTCGAGTTCGTCGCCCTTGCGGGAACGGACACGGGCGGCGTCATCACGTTCCCCGTCCGGATCGGCCTCGGGGACTCGGAAGGCCTGAAGCCGGGCATGAACACGAGCGTTCGGATCGTCGTCGCGAAGAAGGCCGATGTCGTCCGCGTCCCGCTCGAGGCAGTAACCACGGATGACGAGGATCAGGCGTTCGTGACCATCCTCGACGAGTCGGGGCAGGAGGTCGAGGTCGAGGTGGAGACGGGTCTCGAGACCGCCGAACGCGTCGAGATCGTCAGCGGCCTCAAGGCCGGAGCGAGGGTCGTTCTTCCGGAGGTCGCGGCCGCAGCGGAGGAAGAATGAGCTTTCGCGTCCGCGAGAGCGTCATCGACGTCACCGACGTCACGAAGGTCTTCCAGTCGGGCGAGGTCTCGGTCGAAGCCCTCCGGGGGGTCAGCTTCACCGTGCGCGAGCAGGAGTTCGTCGCGATCATGGGGCCTTCCGGCTCGGGGAAGACGACGCTTCTCGGAATCCTCGG
>DASTEM010000308.1:0-3495 GCA_035709545.1 Gaiellaceae bacterium
AACAACGTGTAACTTGGGCCACCTCGCGGTGCCGACATACGTCAAGATCGATTCTGATGAGGCTCGAACAGGCGCTCGCGCAGGTGACCTTCGTCGTGGAGAATGCGTCGGCGCCGGTCTCGGTCTTCGTGGCGGACAACCACGGCGAGCTCGTGGCCGCCGCGACGATGGACGGCGCTGCTCCGGACACGCGACTCAACGCCCAGCGCAAGGCGTACACGGCGGCGCGGAGTGACGCTCGCTCCACGGCCGAGCTTGCGGCGAAGGCACGGGAGGACGCCGCCGAGAGAGCGAGCTTCGATCCGTTCTTCACGTTTTTCCAAGGTGGCGTCGCTGTCTTCGAAGGCGGCCGCAGGGTGGGCGCGATCGGCGTCAGTGGCCTGCCGGGGCCGGAGGACCACGCGCTCGCTGTGCGTGCGATCGAGTCGGTTGGTCTCTCGACCGGCGGCTAGGCGGCGGCTACGATCTCACGCCAAGACGACGTTCGAGGAGGATCATGAGACACCGCACGCTCGCTGTGCTCCTCGCCGCGACTGTCGCCGCGTTCGTCGCGGTACCGGTGTTCGCGGCGACACCCAAGCTGGCAGGGACCGTCGGGCCGGGCTTCACGATCGTCATGAAGAAGCCCACGAAGGCCGGCAAGTACACGCTCGTCGTGAGCGACAAGTCCACGATCCACAACTTCCACCTGAAGGGCAAGGGCATCAACGTGAAGACGAGCGTCCCGGCCACCGGGTCGAAGACATTCAAGATCACGCTCGCCAAGGGCAAGTACACATTTCTCTGCGACCCTCATCCGACCACGATGAAGGGGTCGTTCACGATCAAGTAGGTCAGCTCGAAGCGATAGCCAGCGGCTCGAAAGAGCCGTTGGCTATACGCCACCCGGCGAGCTCGTCCGTGCGCACCGTGTAGATGAGGTACGGCCGCCCGGCCCAGAGCCCGATGTTCTCGACGTCGGTGCGCGACGGTCGAGGCGGCGAGGAGAGGTGCGAGTGGAAGATCGCGAGCTCGTAGCCTTCGTCCTCGAGGAACCAGGTCTCTGGGTCGACGTCGAGCTCGAATCGGTACGGCGAGGCGGCTGCGTTCCGGCCCGGGACGTAGCGTTCGGCGACACCGTCTCTGAACAGCACGACGCCGCATGCTTCGTTCGGCGCCTCAGCTCGAGCGTGTTCTTCTAGTGCCCGGCGCAAGGCGACGGGCACTACCACCAGACAGACCGCTCCATCGCACCTTCGACGTCGTCGGCGTCCCAGAAATCGGCCGAGAGGTACTTCCAGCCGCCGTCCGCGAGGATGCACACGACTACTCCGCCGTCGAGCTCTTGGGCGAGCCGCCGCGCGGCATGCACGACCGCGCCCGACGACACTCCGCCGAAGACCCCTTCACGCTCGAGAAGCTCTCGCAGCCCCGCGACCGACTCCCGGTTCGTAACGAGCAGCTTCCGGTCGAGCTTCGACACGTCCAGGATCGGGGGCACGTAGCCGTCGGCGAGTGACCGCAGCCCCATCACCTCGTCTCCTGGCAAAGGCTCAGCTGCAGCGATGACGATGTCGGGGAACGACTCGCGCAGCCGCTCGCCGGCCCCCATCAGCGTTCCGCCCGTTCCGAGCCCGGCGACGAAGACGTCGACGCGATCGAGTGCGGCTGCTATCTCTGCGCCGGTGCCGTCGTAGTGCGCCCGCGGGTTCGCCTCGTTGGCGTACTGGAACGGCATGAAGAACGAGGCGTCCTGCTCGGCGAGCTCGAGGGCGAGCCGCACCGCACCGTTCGAGCCCTCGTCAGGTGGAGAGTCGACGATCTCGGCGCCGTAGAGGCGAAGGAGGCGTCGCCGCTCCTCGGTGACGTTCGCAGGGACGACGCACGTCAGTGGATATCCGCGGAGCCGCGCGACGAGCGCGAGCGCGATCCCCGTGTTGCCACTTGTGGGCTCCAGCAGCCGACGACCGGGAGTCAGCTCTCCGGACGCCTCGGCGGCATCGATCATCGCAACCGCGACGCGGTCCTTGATCGAGCCGGTCGGGTTCTGGCCTTCGAGCTTCGCGTAGATGCGGACGGACGGCTTCGGTGAGAGGCGCTGGAGCTCGACGAGCGGGGTCGACCCGACGAGGTCGAGGAGCGACCCCGCGTGCGCCTTAGTTTCCACCGGCCATGGCCGGGAGCAGGATGAGCTGGTCCTCGCGGCGCACCGGCGTATCGAGCCCGTCGCGCGTGCGGATGTCTTCACCGCCGAGGTACACGTTCACGTAGGACGCGAGCTCCCCGTCCTCGAGCAGCTGCGCGCCGAGCGTCGGAAAGCGCTCGATGAGATCGTCGATGACCTCTGCCACGGTATCTCCGCGCGCCTCGAGCTCGCGAGAGCCGCCGACTTCGGCGCGCAGCGTCGGTGGAATCCGAACAGCTGCCATCAGCTGAGCTCCAGAGGAGCGTTGCAGAACTCGACGTAGTCGATGTAGTCCGTGATCGTCGGGCTGTCGCCGCAGACGGGGCAGTCGGGGTTCTTGCGCACCGTGACCTCGTCGAGCGTTGTCGAGAGTGCGTCGAAGAGGAGGAGCCGCCCGGAGAGTGAGTCACCGCGATCGAGAATCAGCTTCAGCGTCTCGTTCGCCTGGATCGACCCGATGATCCCGGGGAGTACTCCGAGGACGCCGCCCTCGGCGCAGCTCGGTGCGAGCTCCGCGGGGGGCGGCTGGGGGAAGAGGCAGCGGTAGCACGGCCCCTCGCCCGGCGAGAACACGGTGACCTGTCCCTCGAAGCGAAAGATCGAGCCGTGCACGACGGGGATCCCGTGCCACACCGATGCGTCGTTCACGAGGTACCGAGTGGGGAAGTTGTCGGCGCCGTCGACGATCACGTCCCAGCCGTCGGCCAGGATGCGCTCGACGTTCTCGGATGTAAGCCGTTCCTGGTACGGCACGACGTTGACGTCCGGATTGAGCCCTTCGAGCGTGCGTTTCGCGGAGAGGACCTTGGCCTCGCCGAGCCGCTCGGTCGAGTGGACGATCTGGCGCTGGAGATTCGACTCGTCGACAACGTCGGCGTCGATGACGCCGAGCGTTCCGACGCCGGCCGCGGCCAGATACAGCGATGCAGGCGAGCCCAGGCCGCCGGCGCCGACGAGCAGGACACGCGCGTCGAGCAAACGCTGTTGCCCCTCCTCGCCGACCTCCGGGATGAGGAGGTGGCGGCTATAGCGCGAGCGCTGCTCGGGCGTGAGCACGCGTGGGATGGTCACCTCGTAGCCGTTGCGTTTCCAGTCGGAGAAGCCGCCGGCGAGCGACGCAACGTTCGTGTAGCCGATCTCCCCGAGCACCTTCGCCGCGAACGCGGAACGCGATCCTGCGGAGCAGTAGACGACGAGCTCGCGGCTCTTGTCGGGCACGAGCCCTTCGATCCGCTGCTCGAGCCGGCCCCGGCCCGTGTAGATCGCGCCTGGGATATGCCCTTCGTCCCACTCGTCCGGCTCGCGCACGTCCACGAAGAGCGGGCGATCGA
>DASTEM010000309.1:0-2959 GCA_035709545.1 Gaiellaceae bacterium
CCCGACGCTCGAAGCCATGTACGACCGCATGGGCTTCGTGCGCTCTGGCTCGCGCAAGACGAGCTAGAGCCCCGCGAGGTGCCGTAGCCCCGTAACTTCATCCGGCGTGAGCTCGCGCCACGCGCCGGAGGCGAGGTCGACCAGGCGCAAGCCCGCGTACCGCCTACGGTGGAGGTGCTCGACCGGAAGACCGACCGCGGCACACATCCGCTTCACCTGATGCGTGCGGCCCTCGTGCAGCGTGAGCTCGATCCGGCTTACGCGAGTGCCGCGCCGGACGATGCGGACCTCCGCGGGCGCCGTCAACCCGTCCTCGAGCTCGACGCCCGCTCGAAGCGCCGTAAGCCGGTCGGGAGACGGCGACCCGACCACATCGACGTCGTAGACCTTGGGAACGCCGAAGCTCGGATGCGCCAGCCGGTGCGCGAGCTCGCCGTCGTTCGTCAGCAGAAGGGCACCAGTCGTGTCGGCATCGAGCCGCCCGACCGGCATCACCCGCGTCGGGTGACTCACGAGATCGACGACTGTCGGACGCCCCTGCGGATCGTCCGCCGTGGTGACGACGCCAGGAGGCTTGTTCAGGAGTACGTAGTGAAGGGGCTGGCTCTCCACCGGCTCCCCGTCGACCTCGACGACGTCGTCTGGCCCGACAAACGTGTTGAACTCACCCGGCACGCCGTTCACGTACACCCTCCTCTCACGAATCAGCTCGTCCGAACGCCGCCGAGAAGCAACTCCCGCGCGTGCGAGAAACGCATTTAGCCGCATTCCACCATTCTCGTACGACTAGTAGATGGATGCTTGATCGGAATTCACGCGGGGCCGGATGACGGCAACGACACTGCGCCGGATCGCCACCCTCGCGCGTCGCACAGGCTTCTAGCGTGCACGACGCGTAAGTGCGGACGCCCGGCTTGGTCGTGACCGCCCCCGGCTGCGCGCCAATTTCCGGTCAACCATCTAGGGTCTCGCCGTGAATCGGATCGAAGAGTGGACCGACAAGCTTGCAGACCTCGCGGTGTTCGGCGCCAACGTCCAGCCGGGGCAGCTTGTCGCCATCACGAGCTTCATCGGCAAGGAGAAGCTAACCCGCAAAGTCGCGCGCGCCGCGTATGCGCGCGGGGCCAAGTACGTCGACGTCCTCTACTTCGACCAGTGGATCAAGCGCGAGCGGATCGCGCTCGCGGACGACGAATCGCTCGACTACATCCCGCCTTGGATGACCCAGCGGCTGCTCTACCTCTCGGACGAGCACGCGGCCCGACTCTCGCTCTCGGGTCCTCATGCGCCACGCGCGCTCCAGGGCCTCGACCCCGCTCGCGCCGGACGTGACCTTCTCCCGTACGTGCCCGAGACCGGTGAGGTAGTCAACAGGATGACGACGACCTGGTGCGTCGTTCCCGGCCCGACCCACTCGTGGGCAGAGATCGTCTATCCGGAGCTCGGCCGCGAGGAAGCCTACGAGGCGCTTTGGGAGGCAATAGCGCACATCTGCCGGCTCGACGCCGACGATCCCGCCGCCGCCTGGACCGAGCGTGCCGCGACGCTCAAGGCTAATGCCGGCCGTCTCACGGAGCAGCGGTTCGACGCGCTGCGGTTGTACGGACCGGGCACGGACCTCACCGTCGGCTTGCTGCCCTCAGCCCACTGGGCAGCGGGAGAACTGGTCACGGTCGACGGACGGCGGCACTCTCCCAACATCCCAACCGAGGAGGTCTTCACGACGCCGGATCCCACACGGGTCGACGGACACGTCTCGGGGACCAAGCCGCTCGAGCTCTCGGGGTCGGTGATCTCCGGCATCCGGATCGAGTTCGAGGGCGGCCGCGCCGTCAAGATCGACGCAGATCAGGGAGCGGAGGCGCTTCGGGCGGTCGCGTCGCGAGACGAAGGCGCGAGCCGACTCGGTGAGATCGCACTCGTGGACGACCAGGGGCGGATCGGGCCTCTCGGAACGGTCTTCCTGGACACGCTCATCGACGAGAACGCCGCTAGCCACCTCGCGCTCGGCGACGGCTACGACCACCCGGTCGAGGACCCCGCCGACAAGCAGCGGATCAACAAGAGCGCCATCCACGTCGACTTCATGATCGGGAGCCCGCAGATCGACGTCGACGGGATCGCACGCGACGGCGCTGTCGTCCCCGTCTTTCGCGGCGGCGCCTGGCAGATCTAGCGAGTCGGCAAGCCTACGAAGCGCGGGCCTCGGCGACTTCCAGGAGGCGGTCGCGAATCTCGTCTGCGCTGTCGCCCAGATCGTCGAGCCGCGGGAGGGATCCCAAGCTCTCGAGCCCGAAGACGCGCTCGAAGAGCGGTGTCGTGCGGTAGCGCACCGCCCCTCCCGGCCCGCTCTCGCGGCCGGCTTCCGCGATCAGGCCGCGCTCGACGAGGCTCGCAACGGCGGAGTCGGCGGCGACGCCTCGAATCCGAGCGACCTCTGGACGCGAGCACGGTCCGAGGTACGCGACGATCGCGAGCGTCTCGAGCGCCGCCTGAGACAACCCCCGCTCGACAGGCCGCTCGAAGAGACGCGCGCAGGCGTCGGCGGCTTCGCGGCTCGCGCGAAACGCAAAGCCTCCCGCCACGTGCTCGAGGACGATGCCGCTGCGCGCTTCGCTGTACCGCTCGCGAAGCAGTCCGAGCGCCGTCTCGATCCGCTCCGGATGGTCTTCGACTGCGTCCGCGAGCTCGTCGAGAGAAAGTGGTGCCGACGCCACGACGAGCAGCGCCTCGACCATTCGGGCCAGACGATCAACCGGGGTGGCTGCAATCAGGCGGAGCGGGCTGTCCATTCGCGGATCCTTTCGTCGTCGACCTTCGAAACCCTTATCGGGGCGAACGGGGAGGCCTGGCTGAGCGCGATCTCGCCGGACTTGCGCAGCTCGAGGAGTGCAAGCAGAGCCACCGCCTGCTCGACACGCGAGAGCATGCCGACCTCGGCGTCGAAGTCGAAGCGCCG
>DASTEM010000310.1:0-5031 GCA_035709545.1 Gaiellaceae bacterium
GGCGCGCTCGCTCGGGCTCGGTGTCGGCGTCGCGCTAAAACCCGAGACGCCGGTCGAGGACGCGGTCGCGGCGGCCGAAGGCGCAGATCTCGTCCTCTGCATGTCGATTCATCCCGGCTACTCGGGTCAGTCGTTCATGCCCGAGGCACTCGAGCGAATTTCGCGTCTACGCGAGCTCCTCCCCGCGGATGTGCGGGTCCAAGTGGACGGCGGGATCAACGCAGACACGATCGTCGCTGTGCGCGAGGCCGGAGCCGACCTCCTCGTCTGCGGCAGCGCGATCTTCTGGAACGACGACCCCTCGACTGCGTTTCGCGAGTTGACCGGGGCCGTTGCGGGACGCCAGCATGCGTGAGGATCTGCTCGAGCTGCGACGGCCGGACGATGCCTTCCGGCACATCGAACACTGGCTCCGCGCGAAAGGCTTCTTCGCTCCCGGCGGCGACGAGCTCGTCGCGGATCTCTACCTCGGGTACGGGCTTTCGGAGTCGATTCGGCGTGGCTCGTCGACGCCTCCGCCCGAGCCGTGCGCCGCGCTGCCTCTAGCCGCGTGCAGGGTTCGAGCTACGGACGACCATGTTCCTAGGAGCCACAAGGTCGAAGTCGGCCCCTGGGAGCAGTCATGGACAGCCGCCGAGTACCGTGCGGCGGTCGACGAGGTGCGAGACGCGATCGCACGTGGGGACGTGTACCAGGTCAATCTTGTCCAGCACGTCTCGGCCCCGTTCTCCGGCGGCCCGGCTGCGCTGGCTACACGCCTGGCGCCGCTTCGACCCCTCCACTTCGCGCCCTTCGCGACGGAGAGCTGGTCTGTGGTCTCGGCCTCCCCGGAGCTCTTCCTCGCCCGCCGCGGCGACCGCATCTGGACGAAGCCGATCAAGGGAACACGGCCTCTCGGTGCGGCGGCGGAGCTTCGCGAGTCGGAGAAGGACGCCGCCGAGCACGTGATGATCGTCGACCTCGAGCGAAATGACCTGTCGCGGGTGTGTAAGCCGGGATCGGTTCGCTGGCCCGAGCTGATGGCGACCCGGGAGCTTGCGGGAGTCGAGCACATGGTGTCGACGGTCGAAGGCGAGCTGCGACCAGGCGTCGGTCTGGCGGAGATCCTCGAGGCGACGTTCCCCGGCGGATCGGTGACCGGCGCGCCGAAGATCGCAGCGGTCGATCTCATCGCCGAGCTCGAGCCGGTTGGTAGAGGAGCCTCGATGGGTGCGCTCGGGACCGTGCGCGGCAACGGTGACTTCGATCTCGCGTTGACCATCCGCACGTTCGCGGTGGCGGAAGGCAGGATCCACCTCTGGGTGGGCGGTGGCGTGGTCTGGGACTCCGACCCTGCGAGTGAGGTCGAGGAGTCCTGGACGAAGGCCCGCCCGCTGCTCGCGGCGATCGGTGCGCAGGTACCGGAGGCGATCCCCGCATGAGCAACGCTCGCCTGTCGGCTCGCGTTCGTGGGGGAAACCCTGTTTCCCCCACGTGCCCCCTTCTCTTGAGAACGTGGGGAACCTCCCGGTTCCCCACACCCCTCCACGCTCATGGGCCAGAGGTTGGCCCATGAGCGTTCTTGCGCTCGCCGTCACGGGCCGCGGGCTCGTCGATGTCGCCGAGCCGGTCATCCGGGCCGACGACGAGGCGCTGCTGCGTGGGCGAGCGGCGTTCGAGACTTTGAGGGTGTACGGCGGTAGGCCGTTTCGGCTCGAGGCTCACTTCGACCGGCTCAGCGCGTCCGCCGAGAGCATCGGCCTGCCCCCGGTCGAGCGGGTCCGTCTGCAGGTGCTCGCGGGCCTGGTGCTGCCGAAAGCGGAGCGTGGCGATGCGACGCTTCGACTCGTGTGGACTGCGGGGCCGGCAGGTGGTCCACCGTCCGGTCTCGCGCTCCTCAGCGAGATACCGACGTGGATCGGCGAGGTGCGTGAACGCGGGGCTCGCTGCGTGTCGCTCCTCGGCGTCAGGGCCGCGGTTCCCTGGCTGCTCCCGGGCGTCAAGTCCACGAGCTATGCGGTGAACATGGCTGCCGATGCAGAGGCGAAGCGCCGAGGCGCCGACGAGGCGGTCTTCGTGGACGCCGACGGCGTCGTGCTCGAAGGGACTGTGACGAACGTTTGGTGGCGATCGGGCGACGTGCTCCGGACTCCTTCGCTCGACCTCGGGATCCTCGCGGGAGTCACACGTGCGACGCTGATCGAGCTCGCGCCCGGGTGCGGCTACCGGGTGGAGGAGGGCTCGTACCCGCTCGAGGATCTTCTGCAAGCCGACGAGGCGTTCACCTCCTCCTCCGTCCGCGAGGTCATGCCGCTCGTCGAGATCGATGGACGCCCCATTGGGCGCGGGCCGGCCGCCGACGAGCTCCAGCAAGCGCTCCGCGCCCTCGCAGCTAAGGTCTGACGGTGGACGAGCGGCCTGTTCGACTCGGAGGGATGGCTCTCCAGAACGGCGTGCTCGTGCACGGAATGACCTCGTGGGCGTGTGCCGTGCGCGATTCGAACGGCGCGCTTCACGTCGCATCCGGGCGCAAGCCGCACTTCGCCCCGGCCGTACGGTCTCGAATGCCGATCCTGCGAGGGCCAGTTGCCTTGGCAGAGGCGTTCGCGCTCCTCCCCATGGTGCGGCGGGCGCTTCCGCAAGCACGCTTCCCGTTCGAGCGTCCGGCCGTGCTCGCGGCCGTCGCGGCGACCACGGTCGCGGCCCGCGCGCTTCGCCGCTCGGCGCTCCCTGCCGGAGCACGGGAGATCGTGGCGGGAGGAGTCGCGTTCATGCCGGCTCTCCTCGCTTTGCGAGGGCCCGACCTGGCCTCCTACCATGGCGCCGAGCACGTCTCGATCGGGACCTACGAGAACGGCGGAACGCCTGCACCGAAGGAGCACCCGCGATGCGGCTCGCAACTCATCGCGCCGATGGTCGCGTCGACCCTCGCCGCGAACATCGTCGCGTCCAAGGCGCCGGCCGGAACCCGTCGGATCGTCCGGTTCGCCGGCCTCGCAGCTGCGGTCGGCGGGTCTGTCGAGCTCTTCTCCTGGGTGGCGCGAAATCCCGAGAACCGCGTCGCTCAGGCGCTGGCGCGGCCCGGATTCGAGCTCCAGCGCCGCTTCTCCACCGCGGAGCCCTCGGCCGCGCAGCTCGAGGTGGCGAACGCCGCCCGCGACGCCTGCCTCGCGCTCGAGACCGCCCAGGCCTAGCTCTCGGCAGCGGGCCGCTTCAGCACCCAGTTCCGCCTGCCGATAGGCCAAAGTGGTGGATCTCGAGAACACGCTCCTGACCTGGCTCCCGATCGTGTTCTTCGGGGTCGTCATCATCCTGCTGCTTTACACGCTGCGGTTCATGCCGCGCGCGAAGCCCGCACCTGTTGTCAGAGGCTCGCAGGTGGAGGTGTCGTGGAACGACGTCGCGGGTCTCGACGAGGCGAAGGACGAGCTGCAGGAGGTTGTCGAGTTCCTCCGCGACCGTAAGCGGTTCGAGCGGCTCGGCGCGCGAGTGCCGCGCGGCATCCTGCTCCACGGACCTCCGGGCACGGGGAAGACGCTCATTGCGAAGGCGGTCGCCAGCGCGTCGGGTGCGAACTTCTACTCGCAGAGCGCCTCGTCGTTCGTCGAGATGTTCGCGGGCTTGGGCGCCGCCCGGATCCGCAAGCTCTTCGAGGAGGCGCGGAAGCACGAGCCGGCGATCGTCTTCATCGACGAGCTCGACGCCGTCGGCACCGCGCGCATGGGAGGCGGATTCCATCGCGAGCACGATCAGACGCTGAACCAGCTCCTTGTCGAGCTGGACGGCTTCAACGCCCGAGACGAGGTCGTGGTGATGGCCGCGTCGAACCGGCTTCAGGATCTGGATCCCGCTCTCCTTCGCCCCGGACGCTTCGACCGGCAGGTCCACGTGTCTGCCCCGGACGTCGCCGGCCGCGAGGCGATCCTCGGCGTCCATACGCGCGACAAGCCTCTCGCAGCCGATGTCGATCTCGGTCAGATCGCGAAGCAAACTGCCGGGCTGACAGGCGCCGATCTCGCCAACCTCTGCAACGAGGCGGCGATCCTCGCCGGCCGCCTGGACGCGCAGTACATCCGCCACGCGGACTTCGACGCCTCCATGGAGCGCATCGTCGCCGGACTGCAGCAGCGTCGGGTCGTCTCCGAGAAGGAGAAGCGGATCCTGGCCTACCACGAGGCCGGCCACGCGGTCATGTCGCACCTCGTCGGCGAGCTCTTTCCGGCGCAGAAGGCGACGATCGTCTCGCGGGGCGACGCCCTCGGGTACACGCTCAACATGCCGACCGAGGATCGCTACCTGCACACGCGCGAGGAGTTCGTCGACCTGATGATGGTCTTCCTGGCGGGTCGCGCTGCCGAGGAGGTCGTGTTCGGGCGCATCACGAACGGCGCAGCGAGCGACCTCGAGCGAGTGACGCAGATCGCGCGCTCGATGGTGTTCGAGTACGGCATGTCCGAGGTCGCCCCGTCACGGACGATGCGGGCGGACAACTACGCGCTTTCGGAAGAGACCAAGCGGATGCGGGACTCCGAGCAGGCGCGTCTCACCGATCAGTCGTACGAGGAGGCCCAGAGGCTGCTCCGGAAGCACCGCGTCGCGCTCGACCGCGTCGCCGAGGCGCTGCTCGAGAAGGAGACGCTCGATCGAGCCGAGCTCGAGGCTCTGCTCGGCGACATCAGGCCCGAGTCTCGCTCCTCGGAGACCATCGGCACTGTGCGCGCGCTGCCGATGCGCGACTGATCGCGGCCCGGTAAGCCCGGTAAGTAGCATCGCGCGGGTGCAGCTGCGCGGGATCCATCATCTCGGGGTGGCGGTCGCGGATCTCGACGAGGCGATCTCGACCTACGAGAGGCTCTTCGGCGCGCGCCTCGAGGGCCGGGACCATCTCGACGCGCAAGGCGTGAACGCGGCCTCGTTGCTCGTGGGCGAGAGTAGGGTCGAGCTCGTCGCGCCCACGGGCGAGGACACGCATGTCGGGCGCTTCCTCGCGCGGCGAGGGCCGGGTATGCACCACGTCGCTGTCGAGACCGACGACATCGACGCAGCGATCCG
>DASTEM010000311.1:0-2255 GCA_035709545.1 Gaiellaceae bacterium
GCGCACTTCGCCCGGACCGACGATGTGGATGTCCTCGCGCTTGCCCTCGCGCCGAGTGCTCGGCAGCAAGCCGCCGACATGTCCCGCGACGGATCCCGGCGGCAGGGCGTCGAGCAGGTCGTGGTCGGTCCGGTCGTCGCCAAGGCCGAGGACGAAACGAGCGGGCTCTCTACCGTTCGGAAACAGGCTGCGCACGTAGAGGCCCTTGTCGACACCCTGCGCGCGAACCTCGATGACCTGGTGACCCTGAAGAATCTCTGCGGGCGCCCCCGCGAGGTGCTGGCCCAGGTCGTTCAATAGCTCATGGGCGCGCCACGATCCGTACTCACGCTCGGCCTCCCGATAGTGCCACGCCACGCTGCATGACTTCCGCTCGACGTGCGCGCCCGGGACGTCGGCCGCAACTCGTCGTAGCAGGCGCTCGATGGGGCGAAGCCAGCTCAGATCGAGGTCGACGAGCGTGCGCCACTCCTCCCCGGGCGCCCGTGCGAGATAGCCGTGCTCGGCACAGAGGTGGATCGGTAGCCGCCCGAGCCACTGCTCGAGATTCCGCCGACGGCGTCCACTGACGATGTGGACTTCGGTGGCCGGCAGCGTTGCCAGGTCCCGAAGCAGCGCTCGAATCTCGGGTGTCGGCTGCGCGAGGTCCGGATGTCGCTCGAACTCGCGCAGCGTCCCGTCGTAGTCGAGAACGATCGTGCGAGCGCGCGCGCGCACGAACTTGCGTCGGATGCGCTCCTCGAGGGCCGCGTCGACGGTCGGAGGCCGCCGGATATGGCGATCGCGTCGTGAGTGACGACCGAGCCGGGTGAGGAACCCCTCCGCCCAGCGCCGGCTGTCGAGCGACTCGACCCGATTCGCCATCGTCTCGAGGCGGCGCTGGCGCTCGCGTCCTGGAAGCTCGAGTGCTGCCACCAGACGCTCCACGACCCCGTCGACGTCCCACGGGTTGACGAGCAACGCGCCGGGAAGCACCTGCGCAGCCCCAGCGAGCTCTGAGAGCAGCAGCGCCCCGCGCCATCGGCCCGGGAGCCCCGGCTCCGACTGGCAGAGCACGAACTCCTGAGCGACGAGGTTCATTCCGTCCCGGAGCGCAGTCACCATCATCACGTCCGCGCGCCGGTAGAGCGCGACGAGTCCCGGCTTCGAAATGTCACGGTGGATGTACTCGACCGGGGTCACACCCGGCCGCGCGAAGCGGCCGTTGATGCGCGCGATCAGCAGCTCGATCTCGTCGCGTTGTGAGCGATACTCGGGGCTCTCGAGCCGCGACGGCACGACGACCTGGATCAGCGTCGTCGTCTGGGCACGCTGCGGGTCCTGCTCGAGGAAGCGCTCGAAGGCGGCGAGCTTCTGCGGGATTCCCTTCGTGTAGTCGAGCCGCTCGACCCCGAGGACCAGGCGGCGCCCCTCGTATTGCCGCTCGAGATCCGCGAGCAAGCGCCCCGTCTCGGGATCGGCGATCACGCTCTGGAAGCCGGCTGAGTCGATCCCGATCGGATCGACGCCGATCCCGATGCGCCTGCCGTCGAGCTCGATCGAGTCGGGCTCCGAGTCCACACCTAGGATTCGCAGGCACGAGGAGCGGAAGTGCCGTGCATAGTCGCCGACCTGGAAGCTCACGTAGTCGGCTCCGAGGACTCCGCGCAGAACCTGCTCGCGGGCGGGAAGCAGTCGATAGATCTCCGACGACGGAAACGGGATGTGCAGGAAGAACCCGATGGAGAGATTCGGCGCACGGCGACGGAGCATCGCCGGGACGAGCATCAGGTGGAAGTCGTGCACCCAGACCCGCGAATCCGGCTCGCAGTGCTCGAGGATGACCTCGGCGTACCGCTGATTGACCTCCACGTATCGCGCCCATGCCTCGGGCGTGATCCGAAGACGGCTCTGGAAGTAGTGGAAGAGCGGCCAGAGCGTGTCGTTGCAGACCTTCCCGTAGAACTCCTCCTCCTCGTCCGCTGAGAGGAAGACCGGGTAGAGGCTGTCCTTGGCCAGGCGCCGGCTGACGCGCTTCTGGAGGTCCGATGGCACGACCGCGCCCGGCCACCCGATCCACTTCGCGTCGCCATGCAGGACGCCCAGCGCGGCCGACAGCCCACCGACGCTTCGGTGCGCCTCGAATCCGTCCTCGCTGACCGTGAGCCGAACCGGCAACCGGTTTGAGACGACGATGAGGGAATGGTGTCCGGTGCGCCGGGTCAGCGGGCCTCCTTCGAGACGGTTGATGCTTGATCGGAAATTAGCGCGCCGTC
>DASTEM010000312.1:0-3865 GCA_035709545.1 Gaiellaceae bacterium
GCGATTCCCTGACGCACCTGTGCGGCATAGCCGCCGAACTCCTGGCCGAGCGTCACCGGGACGGCGTCCATCAGATGCGTCCGACCGGACTTCAACACGTCGTCGAACTCGAGTGCCTTCCGCTCGAGTGACTCGGCCAGCTGCTCGAGCGCAGGCACGAGGTCGCGCGTGATCTCGCCGAGCGCCGCGAGATGCACCGCCGACGGGAACACGTCGTTCGACGACTGCCCCATGTTTACGTCGTCGTTGGGATGAACACCCTCGCCCGCGAGCACCGCGATGACCTCGTTCGCGTTCATGTTCGAGCTCGTGCCCGAACCCGTCTGGAAGACGTCGATCGGGAACTGGTCGTCGAACTCGCCGGCGGCGACGCGGTCGGCGGCGGCTGCGATGCGCTCACCCTTGTCGGCGTCGAGAAGGCCGAGCTCGACGTTCACGCGAGCTCCAGCTGCCTTGATCCGACCCAGCCAGCGTGCCACGGCGACAGGGATCGGCTCGCCCGAGACGGGGAAGTTGGCCACCGCCTTCTCGGTCTCGCCGCCCCACAGCTGCTGGTTCTGCGCCGTCCCGCCCATCGGACGGCGAGTCTAGCGGCGCTCGGTCAGACTGCCCTCCGTGAAAACCCTGACGATCGCGGCTGCCCGAGCTCTGTGGGATCCTGCGGGGACATACCTCAACACCGCGTCCTACGGGCTGCCGCCGCGACCTGCCTGGGACGCGTTGCAAGACGCACTCGAAGACTGGCGCGGTGGACGCACGAGCTGGGAGCACTGGGGCATCCCCGGCGAGGAGGCGCGCGCGTCGTTCGCGCGCATGGTCGGCGTCGAGGTCGAGACCGTCGCGATCGGCCCCAACGTCTCGACGATGATCGGGCTGATCGCTGCTTCCATTCCGGAGGGGTCGCGAGTGCTCGCTCCCGATGTCGAGTTCACCTCGCTGCTGTTTCCGTTCCTCGTCCAGGAGCATCGTGGGGTCACCGTCCGGCTCGTGCCGGCGGGAGAGCTCGCAGGGGAGATCAGCCCGGATGTCGACGTGGTCGCGTTCAGCGCGGTGCAGATGGCGACCGGCGAGGTCGCGGATCTGGATGCGATCGCGCACTCAGCCGAGGAACACTCCGTCCTGACCGTCGTCGACGCCACGCAGGCGGTCGGTTGGCTGCCGATCGACGCGAGTCGCTTCGGGGTGGTGGCCGCGCACGGCTACAAGTGGCTGCTCTCGCCGCGCGGTACCGCGTACATGGCAATCCGCCGGGAGGTCCTGGAGACGGTCGCACCACAGACAGCGGGCTGGTACGCCGGCGAAGATCCTCTAGCCACGTTCTTCGGGCCGCCGTTACGGCTGGCCGAGAGCGCCCGCAGGCTCGACACCTCGCCTGCATGGTTCATGTGGGTCGCGTCCGCCCCGACGCTCGCCGTGCTCGAGCAGATCGGTGTCGACGCAATCCATGCACACGACGTCGCGCTCGCGAACCGCTTTCGAGCGGGCCTCGGTCTCGAGCGGGGAGACTCGGCCATCGTGATGTCGGACGCGCCCGGCGCATCCGAGAAGCTGGCTGCGGCGGGGATCCAGGCGGCTGTTCGCGGCGGCAGGCTCCGCACCTCGTGGCACCTCTACAACACCGAGAGCGACGTCGATCGAACGCTCGACGTGCTCTCAGGCTAAGCGGGCGGCCGCCAAGAGCTCGTTCCAGCTCGTGAGCTTCACGCGCGGACGTCCCTGCGGCTCGCCACGCGCGCGTTCGACGCCGTCGATGGCCTCCCAACCCGCGTATGTCACGACCTCGATGCCACGCTCCGCGAGAAAATCGCCGATCTCGGCGCCGTCGTGCCTCGGGAGCCGTCCAACGCGTGCGTCCTCGAGCAGGAGGTCGACCGTCTCCGTTGCGTCCTTCTTGTTGGTGCCGATGACCCCAGTCGGGCCTCGCTTGATCCAGCCGGCGCAGTAGAGCCCGGGAATCGGCAAGCCGCCTTCGTCCAGGACACGTCCGTCGGTGTTCGGAATCGTTCCGCTCGCGAGGTCGAACGGGACGCCAGGCATCTCGACCCCGTGGTAGCCGACGCTGCGAAAGACGATCCCGCAGGGGATAACCTCGCGCTCGTCGGTCGGCACGGCTCGCACACGTCCGCGCTCGCCTGCCTCGAGCCGGTTGTGGACGATCTCGACGCCCTCCACGCGCTCCTCGCCGAGGATCGCGACCGGCGAAGCACGGAATCTCAGGCGAACCGTGCGCGGCTTGCCTGACGGCACCCGTGACCCGAACCCTCGGAGGATCTCCACGTTGCGCTGGACGATGTTCGACGCGGCGGCCAGCTCGGCCTCGCTCGCGGCATCGAGCTCGAGCTCCGCGGGATCGACGACGACGTCGGCTCCGGCGAGCTCGCCCATCTCGTGAAGCTCCGTCGAGGTCCACGACGCCTGCACCGGGCCGCGCCGCCCGAGCACCACGATCTCGCGAATCCCCGCGCCGGCGATCGCCTCGATCGCGGCGTCGGTCGTGTCCGTCGGCGTGAGCTCCTCACGAGTCAACGCAAGCATCCGCGCGACGTCGAGCGCGACGTTTCCGTTCCCGACCACGACAGCGCGCTCGACGGAGAGGTCGAAGGCCAGCTCTTGAAAGTCGGGGTGGCCGTTGTACCAGGCGACGAGCTCGGTCGCAGCCCACGAGCCTGGGAGATCCTCACCCGGGATCCCGAGCCGGCGATCTGTCTGAGCGCCGCTCGCGTAGAGGACCGCCTCGTATCTCGACGCCAGCTCGTCGTGCAGGACGTCACGCCCGACCTCGACGTTGCCGAGAAAGCGAAAGCCCGGCCGCGCTGCGATCTTCTCGAACGCACGGGAGACCGTCTTGAGCTGCGGGTGGTCGGGTGCGACTCCGAGCCGAACGAGGCCCCACGGCGTGGGCAGTCGCTCGAGCATGTCCACCTCGACGCGCGGATCCTCGCTCGCCAACAGGTGGCCCGTGGCGTAGAACGCCGCGGGCCCAGAGCCGACGACTGCAACGCGGAGAGGGGCGCTCACGAAGCGGACCCTACTGCCGGCGTCAGGCGATCAACGCGCCGAGAAGAGCTCGATCGGATTGCCTGAGAGATCGTCAAGCACGACCTGAGTTCCACCCGGACCGGTCAACGGCTCGTTGCGGAACACGACTCCCGCGGTGCGCAGGCGCTCCACCTCGGCCGGCACATCCGACACCTCGATGACGAGCCGGTTCCAACCGCCTGGCTCCGGGACGCGGCCGTCGGGCATCGGCTGCGCAGCAGACGACTGCGGCCCGCTCAGCCACAGCGAGAGCCCGTCGCGCTCGACGATCGCGAACGCAGGGCCCATGCGCGTCGTCAGCGTGAAGCCGAGGTGCTCGACGTAGAACGAGACAGACGCGTCGACGTCGTGGACGAGATAGCGAACGGTCAGTGGCTGCAACCCGAGCCGCAGCCACCTAGCTCGGTGCCCTCGGGCAGCTCTTCGCCCTCCTCCACCTGGAAGGAGTGGCCGCAGCCGCACGAGGAGACGGCGTTCGGGTTGTCGATCTTGAAGCCGGCCTCCTGAATCGTGTTCAGGAAGTCGATCGTGGTGCCGCGCAGATACGGAGCGCTGTAGGGATCGACCACGACCGGGATGCCTTCGAGCGAGAGCTCGACGTCACCCTCGGCCGCACCGGCATCGAACCCGAGCCCGTACTGAAAGCCCGAGCAGCCGCCACCCTGGATCGCGACACGGAGGACGAGAGTGCTCGCGTCGTTCTCCTCCGCCATGAGCTCCTTGATCTTCGCCGCCGCAACGGGCGTGAGCGAGATCAGGATGTCGGTGGGGTGCTCGATGGTTGCCACGGACTCATGGTAGCGGACGAGGTGTGGGATTCCAGTCG
>DASTEM010000313.1:0-6415 GCA_035709545.1 Gaiellaceae bacterium
CGTACGTCTCGTCGCTTCGTCCCACCCCGCGAGTGTACGGGCTGCG
Source organism: Gaiellaceae bacterium (assembly GCA_035709545.1). GTDB lineage: Bacteria > Actinomycetota > Thermoleophilia > Gaiellales > Gaiellaceae > GMQP-bins7. Next base: position 47 of record DASTEM010000313.1, read on the forward strand.
GAATACAGTGATCGCGTGGAGCCTTCGCTCGTCACGAGCTGGACGTTCGACCCGCTTCAGCTCGCCCCGATCGCTCTGATCGCCGGCGCGTACGCCAAGCGAGTGCACACACTCTCGATCCGCGGCCAATCCGTGCCCCGATGGCGCGTCGCGCTCTTCGGCCTGGGACTCGCGCTGCTCGTCTTCGCGCTGGCCTCGCCCATTGCGGTCGTCGCGGAGGAAAAGCTCTTCTCGTTCCACATGGCGCAGCACCTCTTGCTCGGCGATCTGGCGCCGCTCTGCCTTCTCGCGGGCCTGACCGGGCCGATACTGCGGCCCGTCCTCGCGCTCCCGGGAGTCATGCGCCTGCGCGTTCTCGCGAATCCGCTCGTGGCGCTTCCTATCTGGGGAGCGAACCTCGCCCTCTGGCACGTGCCGACCTTGTACGAGGCTGCCGTCCAGCACAGCTCCGTCCACGCGCTCGAGCACGCGGCGTTCTTCACGGCCGGGATCGTGTTGTGGCTCCCGGTCCTCGAGACGCTGCCCGCACCTGAGTGGTTCGGCACCGGAGCGAAGCTCGGCTACATCGTCGGAGTCCGTTTCGTCGCGACGGTCATAGGCAACGTGTTCATCTGGGCCGGCCGGCCCTTTTACGACGTGTATGAGACGGGCGACGACTTCCTCGGGCTGTCGGCGGAGGCCGACCAGAGCGTGGCAGGGTCGCTGATGATGCTCGAGGGATCGCTCGTCACGATCGTCGCCATCGCGTGGCTCTTCCTGCGCATGGCGCAAGAAGGCGAGATACGACAGGCGCTGCTCGAGCGCGGGGTCGACGAGCGATCAGCTCGCCGTGCCGTGCGCTATCGGCGCTGGAACGAGCTCGCGTGATCGTGACGAAACGGACCGCCTGCGACGTAGTCAGATCATGACTCACCGCTCCCCTGTGCTCGTCGCTCTCGCGACAAGCGCCCTCTTGCTCGCCGGCGCGGCAAGTGCATCGTGCATCGTCCAGACCCCGGCAGAGCAACGCGCGCGAGCGGACGTCATCTTCGACGGCATCGCGCTCGAGGGGCCGACCGCGACGGGCGTCCAGCGGTTCAAGGTCACGCGGTACCACAAAGGGCGAGGCCCCGTCATCGTTCGCGTGCAGACGGGGACGATCCGACATGCCGACGGCACCGGTAGCACGACCTCGGTCGCGCTCTTCGTCAAGCGAGGCGCGCGCTGGCGGATCTTCGCACGCGGGAATCCGCGCAAGATCCTGACGAGCACTCTCTGCGACGGCTCGCGCTTGCGTTAGCCGCTAGGCAGAGGCGGGCTCGAAGCGGAGCTTCTCGGCTCTCTGCGGGACGCGCGTCGGGTACTCGCGCGTGAAGCAGGCGCGGCAGACCGAGTCCTCCGGGAGCTGCGTCGCGTCTTGCATCCCGTCGACCGACAGGTAATGGAGCGACGTCGCGCCGATCAACTCGCGCATCTCCTCGACCGAACGGTGCGCCGCGGCGAGCTCGTCCTCGTCGGCCATGTCGATTCCGTAGAAGCACGTCGAGACGACGGGCGGCGAGGAGATGCGCACGTGCACCTCCGCAGCGCCAGCGTCGAACAGCATCGCAACAAGCTGGCGCATCGTGTTCCCACGCACGATCGAGTCGTCGACGGCAACGATCCTCTTGCCCGCGACCTCGTCGAGCGGGTTGAACTTGATCTTGATTCCCTGCTCGCGCATGCCCTGGTCGGGCTGGATGAACGTGCGGGCGACGTAGCGGTTCTTGATGAGCGCCTCGTTGAATGGGATTCCGCTCGCTTTCGCGAAGCCGATCGCGGCGGGTGTGCCGGAGTCAGGAATCCCGATGACGAGATCCGCGTCGACCGGCGCCTCGCGCGCGAGCTGCTCGCCCATCCGGATGCGTGCGCCGTGCACCTCGACGCCCCCGAGTCGCGAATCCGGCCGCGCGAAGTAGACGTGCTCGAAGATGCAAAGCGCGTTGCGGCCGGCCGGGACCGCCTGCGTGCCGTGCAAGCCTTCGTCGTCCACCCACACGATCTCGCCCGGGCGCACGTCCCGAACGCTCTCGGCGCCGATCAAGTCGAGCGCGCAGGTCTCCGACGCAACCACCCAGTCGTCGCCTAGCTGCCCGAGCGTGAGCGGCCGAAATCCGAGCGGATCCCGAAATGCCACGAGCGTGCCGTCTACAAGCGCAGTCACCGAATACGCGCCCTCGAGGCGGCTCATCGCGCTCGCCACAGCCTCGACGAGGGGAGCGGGGTCGCGAGCGACGAGCGCAGCGATTACCTCGGAGTCGGAGCCCGACGTTAGCGTAACCCCATCCGCCACGAGCTCGGCGCGGAGCTCCTCGACGTTGACGAGGTTGCCGTTATGACCGAGTGCCACCGTGCGCTCGCGGCCGTGGTGGATCAGGGGCTGCGCATTCGCCCACCGGTTGGCGCCGGTCGTCGAGTACCGCGTGTGCCCGATCGCGACCTCACCCGGCAAGGCGTGAAGCTGCTGCTCGTTGAAGACCTGGGCGACGAGACCCATCTCGCGCACCACGGTGAGGCGGCCTTGATCCGACACGGCGATCCCGGCCGACTCCTGACCGCGATGCTGAAGCGCGAACAGCCCGAAGTACGCGAGACGCGCGACATCACGCTCTTCCGAGCGTATTCCGAAGACTCCGCACATCAGAGGCCGACGCCCCACGCGCGTCGCAGCTCGGCCAGCTCCACTCCCAGGAGGGTAGCGCCGCCGACGGCCCCCACCGCGCATAGCGGGACCTCGAGCTCCCGCGCGAGTGTGCTGAGCGCGTCAACGCCCTCGGGCGGGCACGAGACGACGGCACGGCCGCCGATCTCGCCGAACAGCTCGAGCGGATCGTCGTCGAGCTCGACGCGCACGCCGACGCCGGAGTGGAGCGCAGCCTCTGCAAGACACACCGCCAGCCCACCGTCCGAGACGTCGTGCACGAGCGTCGAGAGCGGCGCCGCTCGCCAGAGGAACGAGACGAGCCGCGCTTCGAGCTGGAGATCGAGCGGTGCGGGAACGCCTCCCACTTCGCCGTAGCGCGCCTGGTACTCCGAGCCGGCAAGCGATGGCGTCGAGGCCTGCGCGACGAATACGACGTCGCCCTCGCTCCAGCCCCTCGGCACCCGGCGAACGTCCTCGACGAGGCCAACCGCACCGACGACCGGGGTCGGGTGGATCGCGCGCCCGTTCGTCTCGTTGTAGAGCGAGACGTTGCCGGAGACAACCGGTAGCCCGAGCTCGTTGCAGGCTGCGGCAATGCCGTCGATCGCCTCGGCCAGCTCCCAGCCGATCTCCGGCTTCTCCGGGTTGCCGAAGTTGAGACAGTCCGTGAACCCGAGCGGCTCGCCACTGACGCACGCAACGTTGCGCGCCGCCTCGAGCACCGCGAGCGCGCCGCCCGCGAACGGGTCGAGCCGGGCAATGCGACCGTGGCCGTCTAGAGAGAGCGCGAGCCCACGCAGGGACGGACGCAGCCGAATCACCGCAGCATCGAGGCCGGGGCGACGGACCGTGCGCGAGCCCACCAGCTGGTCATATCGCCGGTAGACGAACTCGCGGCTTCGGAGCGCCGGTGAGGCGAGCAACTCGAGCAGGGCGTCTTGCGTCGAGGGCGCAGCGAGGATCGGATCCGCGGACGTGCTCGGGCGCGCCCCGCGGGCAACCTCGTAGCGAGGGCACTCTTCGGTCAACAGCCGCGCCGGGATCCTGCCGACGGCCTCGCCGTGCCAGAACGCCCGCAGCTCACCGGTCTCGGTCACGTCGCCGATGACACCGTGCTCGAGCTCCCAGCGGTCGAGCACCGCCACGACCGCCTCCAACATCCCCGGACGCACGATCGCGACCATCCGCTCCTGGCTCTCGGAGATCATCACCTCCCAGGGCTCCATCCCTTCCTCGCGCAGTGGCACCCGGTCGAGGTCGACGTCGATGCCGAGATGGCCGGCCATCTCCGAAAGCGACGACGCAAGCCCGGCGGCACCGCAGTCCTGGAGCGACTCCACCAGCCCCGACCCGACGAGCTCCAGCGAGGCCTCGATCAGCTTCTTGCCGGTGAACGGGTCGCCGATCTGAACCGAAGGCCGCTTCTCGGCCGAGGCGTCGTCCAGCTCCTGGCTCGCGAGCACGGAGGCGCCCCCGATCCCGTCGCGGCCGGTCGTCGCGCCGTAGACGACGACCGAGTGACCCACCACGTTCGCCTTCGCGCGCATGAGCCGATCAGTGGGAACGAGCCCGACGCACATCGCGTTCACCAGGCAGTTGTCGCGATACGCCTCGTCGAAGACGACCTCGCCGCCGACCGTCGGTACCCCGACGCAGTTGCCGTAGTGCCCGATACCACCCACGGCTCGCGAGAACTGCCAGTCCGGCTCTCCGAAACGGAGGCCGTCGAGAAGCGCGACCGGGCGCGCTCCCATCGCGACGATGTCGCGGAGGATCCCTCCCACTCCGGTCGCAGCGCCCTGGAACGGCTCGACTGCGGAGGGGTGGTTGTGGCTCTCGACCTTGAACGCGACCGCTTGACCGTCCCCGAGATCGAGCACTCCGGCGTTCTCACCGGGCCCCTGTAAAACGCGCTCCCCGTCACTCGGCAAACGCTCGAGAAGGAGCGCTGAGTGCTTGTAGCCGCAGTGCTCCGACCACAGGAGCGAGAAGACGGCGAGCTCGAAGTCGTTGGGGTCTCGTTCGAGGAGATCGCGGATTCGCTCGTGTTCCCCGTCCGTGAGGCCGAGTGCGCGGTGGAGCGCCGGTTCCGTCACGCTGCTCATCGGACGCACGTCCGACGAGCAGCGGGGAGGGGCGTGGGGCACCGGATGGTTCCCCACGCTTTCAAGAAGGGGGCGCGCGAGGGAGACGTGGTTTCCCCCGCGACCGCGAGCCGGAGGCGAGCGTTGCTGCTCAGGCGGTCAGCTTAGCCGTCGCACCTGACCTCACTCGGGTGCACCCAGGAGTCGCCGGTAGCCTCCGACAATGCGCTCGTACTGGCCCCTGATGCTGCTCCTCGCGGCGATGTGGGGCGGGTCCTACCTGTTCATCAAGGTCGCCGTCGAGGACATTCCGCCCGCTGCGATGACCGATCTTCGAGTGCTTGTCGCCGGCCTGCTGCTCGCCGGGTATGTCGGCGCACGCATGGGCTGGGCACGCGGGATTCGCGAGCTCCGGGAAGCTTGGCGGCCGTGCCTCGTGCTCGGTGTGATCAACGCAGCCTTCCCGATGGCACTCGTCGCCTGGGGTGAGACGCACGTCGACTCGAGCGTCGCCGGCATCGCGCAGGCAACGGTTCCGATCTTCGCCTTCCTCCTGGCGTCCCGCTTCCTCCCGCACGAACCCGTCGGCCCGATCCGGATCGCGGGAGTGGCGCTCGGGTTCGTCGGCGTCGCGATTCTTGCCGGGCTCGACACCGCGGGCGGCTGGTGGGCGGTTGCCGGGACGCTCGCGGTCGTCCTCGCCTCGCTCTCGTACGCAAGCGGCGGCGTCTACGGTCAACTGCAGGTTCGGGACATCCCGGGTCCAATCCTCGCTACCGGCTCGATGCTCTGCGCCGCGCTCGTGCTCGCACCGTTCACGATCGCAGACCCGCCTCGGGAGCTGCCTGGGTGGACCGCGCTCGCAGGGCTCGCTGCACTCATCGTCATCCCGACCTTTGCGGGGCAGCTCCTCCTCTTCCGCATGCTTCGCCTCTACGGGAGCCGCAAGCTTTCGGTCGTGACCTACCTCATGCCGGCGTTCGCGGTCGTGTACGGAGCGATTTTGCTCTCCGAGCCTGTGACCAGCGCGATCGTCGTCGGCTTCGCGCTCATCCTGCTCGGCGCCGCGCTCTCGTCCGGGGAGCGGCTGTTTGGCGTCCGCGTGCAAGAGGAGCCGGCGTGACCAACCCTCGCTTCGGGAGCATCTCGATCCGGCGAGCTCGGCCCGACGACGTCGACTTCCTCGTCGAGCTCGTGACTCACGAGGACGTCGAGCCCTTCCTCGCGGCGGTGCGGGCGAAGGGAAGGGACGAGCTCCTCGAGGAGATCACGCGCTCCCAGGGCGACGCAGAGGCATTCGGCCTCTTCGTCATCGAGGTCGACGGCGAGCGAGCGGGAACGATGAGGTTCGAGCGAGCCAATCAGCGCAGCCGCATCGCAAATCTCGGGGGCCTGGCCGTGCACCCCGACTTCCGCGGCGGCAAGGCTGCGAACACCGGCGCGCGCCTGTTCCAGCGGCACCTGATCGACGACCTCGGCTACCACCGTCTCCAGCTCGAGATCTACGGATTCAACGAGCGCGCGATGCGCCATGCGGAACGAGCGGGGTTCACGCGCGAAGGAGTTCGCCGTAAGGCGTACTGGCGGAACGACGAGTGGGTCGACGGCGTGCTTTACGGACTC
>DASTEM010000314.1:0-6401 GCA_035709545.1 Gaiellaceae bacterium
GGGGTATTGCCGGCATACGAGGAACCCAGGGTCTGTGGGCATCGCCATGACCAGTACGCGTCAGGCAATGAGCCCACGCCGATAGCCAACGGCTACGGCGTGGGCTCTGCTGCGCGCCTGAAGCTTCGCCAGCAGGTGCCGGACGTGCGACTTGACCGTCTCTTCCGAGAGGAACAGGCGCTCGCCGATCTCGCGGTTGACAAGGCCGTCCGCGACGAGTTGCAGCACCTCGATCTCGCGGGCGGTCGGATCCTGGCCGAGCTCGCGGGTCGCGGGCGCTGTGAAGGGGATGACGGCGCCGTGCCGGCTCGAGCTGCGACGTGCCGCGGCCGCTTCGAAGCGACGGCTGTGGTCCCGGTAGCGGTCGAGGATCTGCTTGCGCTCGGCGGCGTCCACGTCTCCCGTATCGGCGCACCCGCGCCAGCGCTTTAGATCGAGCCGACTCGTATCGCTCGAACGAGGGAGTCCGCGGCCGTTCGCCTCCTGGGGCGGCAGAACGCCATCCGATGGCGTAGGCTGTCGCCCGTTCGTGGGAGCACTCTTCTACACCCGCGGCGGCCCTCCCATCGGGGCGCTCGCGCCCGACATTTCCGCCCCGCAGACGTCGTATTCACCGGGGGCATGGCATCACCCACCGTTCCCACCCGGGAGAAAGGGGAGCACATGAAGCGAAGAGAGACGACCTGGCGGTTCGGGGCACTGGCCGCCCTCGTCGTGCTCGCTGTCGCGGCGCTCGGCGCCGGCGCTGGCCAGTCCGCGCTCGGCGGGTCCGCGCAGAGCGGGACCCTCGTGAGCGGAACGACGGACACCGTTACGAACATCGATCCGGCGGGCAACTACGACTTCGGGTCGGCCACGCTGGGCTACAACATCTTCGAGCACCTGTACGACGCGAAGAACGGGTCGAAGATCCGGCCGTCGCTCGCGACCAACTGCAGACCGGCAGGCTCGACGAAGAGGTGGAGGTGCACGCTCCGCCGCGGCGTCAAGTTTCACGACGGATCGGACTTCGACTCGGCCGACGTGAAGCACTCGTTCGACCGCGTCGTCAGGATCAACGACCCGTCCGGCATCGCGTCGCTGCTCTCGAACCTGAAGAGCGTGCGGACGAACGGTCGCTATGCGGTCACGTTCAACCTCAAGGCGCCGCAGTCGACCTGGCGGCTAATCCTGTCGTCGGGCGCGGGCGGAATCGTGCCGACGAGCTATCCGGCAAACCGGCTGCAGGCGAACAACCAGCCCCAGATCGGGACCGGACCGTTCCGGCTCGCGCGCTACACGCACGGGCAGCAGGCGGTCCTCGAGGCGTTCGATGACTACTGGGGCCCGAAGGCGAGGGCCGAGACCGTCATCCTTCGCACCTATTCCAGGTCGTCGACGATGAAGCTCGCGCTCGAGCGTGGTGAGATCGACATGGCGTTCCAGACGTTCACTCCGACGGAGCTCACGTCGCTCGGTCAGAACAGGAACATCCGCGTGCATCAGGGACAGGGCGCCGTGATCAGGTACCTCACCCTCAACGTCGTTCGCCCACCGTTCAACAACATCGCGGTTCGGAGGGCGCTCGCGTACATGATGCCGCGGCAGGCAATCGCCTCGAGGGTCTACCGCAGGACCGTGAAGCCTCTCTACTCGATGCCTCCGGCGGGGCTGCCAGGCCACACCGACGCCTTCGCGGCGCGGTACGGCCGCTCGCCGAACCTCGCGGCCGCACGGCGGGAGCTTCGGAATGCCGGTCTCTCGATGCCGTTCCCGATCGAGCTGTGGTGGACGCCGACGCACTACGGCGACGCCTCGGCAGACGAGTACGCCGAGATGAAGCGCGGCCTCGAGCGAGGCAGCATCTTCCGGGTGACGCTCAAGTCCGCCGAGTGGGCGCAGTACAGCGATGCGCTCGGCAACCAGTACAACGGGTTCCAGCTCGGCTGGTTCCCGGACTATCCGGACGCCGAGAACTACCTCCTGTCCTTCTACCAGAAGGGCAATTTCACGGCGAACGGCTACGAGAACCCGAGGATGACGAGGCTCCTGCTGCAGGAGCAGGCCGCGAAGTCGGAGGCCAGGCGGATGGCCATCATCAGGCAGATCCAGGCACTGGCTGCCCGGGACGTGCCGATCATCCCGTACTGGCAGGGCGACATGATCGCCGTCGGCCGCTCGAACGTTCGGGGAATACCGACGACGCTCGATGCGGCTTTCATCATGCGGTACTGGAAGATCTCGAAGTCCTAGGCTCGATCGAACGAGGGGCGTCCGAACGGGCGCCCCTCGTTCCCTTCCGAACGGCTACGGTAGAGCGCTCGGCGCCGGTTCACCGGCGCCAGCCTCGGAACGGATAGGCGTCTATGGCCGGCAAGGGAACCTCGCTCAGGCAGTACGCGCTCACGCGGCTCGCGCTCGTCCTGCCGATGATCTTCATCCTTCTCACCCTGGTCTTCCTGCTCATGCGCGTGGCGCCGGGAGATCCGATCACGGCTTCGCTCGGCGGGCGCGTGCCCCCGGAGGTGGTCGACGAGATCAAGCACGAGCTCGGGTTCGACGAGCCGATCTACGTCCAGTACCGCGACTACATGTGGGACATCGCACGGGCCGACTTCGGGACGACGATCACCGACCGGCGCGAGATCAGGCAGATCATCGCCGAGAACGGAGCTGCCACGCTCGAGCTCACGTTCTTCGCCATGATCGTCGCGATCGTCGTGGGCGTCACGCTCGGCCTCCTCGCCGGCCGCTTCCGCGACACCTGGATCGACAGCGGCGGGCGGCTCTTCGGGATCTTCGTCTATGCGATGCCCGTGTTCTTCCTCGGCCTCATGGCGCAACTCTTCTTCGGCTCGTACCTGGGGTGGCTGCCGACCTCCGACCGGGCCAGCCCCCTGGTGGACGCAACGCTCGATACCCCCACGAACATCTACACGATCGACACCATCATCGCGGGCGACTGGGACGCGTTCGTGGACGTCGTCAAGCACCTGATCCTGCCTGCCACCACGCTCGGCCTCGTGACGGCGGGCGTCTTCATCCGCCTCATCCGCGTCAACGTCATCAGGACGATGAAGGACGACTACATCGAAGCGGCGCGCGCGCGGGGAATCGACGAGCGCTCGGTCGTCTATCACCACGCCTTCAGGAACGCGCTCGTCCCGGTCATCACCGTCGTCGGGCTCACGGTCGCGCTCCTCCTGTCCGGCGCGGTCCTCACCGAGACCACGTTCAACTGGCCCGGCATCGGCCACACGCTGATCCTCTACCTGCAGAACCGGGACTACACCGCGGTACAGGGGATCATCGTCGTGTTCGCGCTCGTCGTCGTGACGGCGAGCCTGATCATCGATTTCGTCAACGCGTACATCGACCCGAGGATCAGGTACTGATGGCCGTTCCCGCCCAGGCGGCGAGGATCCCGGCACGCGGGAAGCGCCTTGTCGGGATGCGGAGGGCCTACGGGCCGATCGCCGAGGCCCGCGGGATGACGCGCGCGATGCTGTGGCTGGGGGCCGGCATCACCGCCGCGTTCATCGTCATCGCGCTTCTCGCTCCGGTCATCGCACCGTACGACTTCGACACCTTCCGGGCGGACGGCGAGCGCTTCGCCCAACTGGAGGCGCCCTCGAGAGATCACTTGATGGGCACGAACGTCCAGTCCACGGACGTCCTCTCGAGGATCGTGTGGGGCACCCGGACCGAGCTCAAGGTCGTCCTGATCTCGCTCTTCTTCTCGATCTCCATCGGCGTTCCGCTCGGGCTCCTCTCCGGCTACTTCGGAGGCAAGCTCGACCGGGCGCTCGTCCTGGTCATGGACGCCCTCTTCGTGTTTCCGTTCCTCCTGCTCGCGATCGTCATCGCCTTCCTTCTCTCGGACCGAGTCGGCCAGGGGATCTTCTCGGCGGCGATCGCCATCACGGTCGTGTACGTCCCGCTGTACTTCCGGGTCGTCCGCAACCACACGATCAGCATCCGCGAGGAGCCGTTCGTGGAGGCGGCCCGCGCGCTCGGGGCGAAGCCGTTCACCATCGTCCGCAAGTACGTCTTCTTCAACGTCGTGCAGAACGTCCCGCCGCTCGCGACGCTGAACGCGGCGGACGCGATCCTCACGCTCGCAGCCCTCGGGTTCCTCGGGTACGGGATTCAGCCGACGGACGGCGCCGAGTGGGGCTACGACATCCAGCGAGCGGTCTCGGATGCCTCCTCGGGGATCTGGTGGACCGGTCTCTTCCCGGGGGTCGCCATCGTGTTGCTCGTCACGGGCCTCACGCTGCTCGGCGAGGGCTTGAACGAGACGGTCAACCCCGTCCTCCGGAAGCGCCCGCACATGAAGGTGGAGCTCGACGAGGCGGACGCGGGCTCGCGGTGAGCGCCGAGCCCGTCGTCTCGGTGCGCGACCTGCGCGTCTTCTACGGGACCCCTCGCGGCGCGGTGCGGGCGGTCGATCGCGTCTCGCTCGACATCGGGCAAGGCGAGGTGCTCGGCCTCGTCGGCGAGTCCGGATGCGGGAAGTCGACCCTCGGTCGCGGCATCCTCGGGCTGCTCCCGGAGGGGGCGGTCTCCGACGGCGAGGTGCTGTATGGCGGCCGGAACCTCGTCGCGATGTCGCCCAGGGACCTGCGCCGCCTCCGCGGGCCCGACCTCGGGCTCATCTTCCAGGAGCCCATGACGAGGCTCAACCCGCTGATGCGGATCGAGGATCATTTTCGCGAGACGATCGAGCAGCACGAGTCGGGGCTCACCGACCACGAGGTCCGCAAGCGCTCGCTGGAGACGCTCGGGAGGATGGGCATCCCGCCGACCCGATTCCGTCAGTACCCGCACGAGTTTTCGGGCGGGATGCGCCAGCGGATCATGATCGCGCTCGCGCTCGTGCTCCGACCGAAGCTCCTGATCGCCGACGAGCCCACGACCTCGCTCGACGTCATCGTCGAGGCGCAGATCCTCGGCATCCTCTCCGATCTCAAGCGGAACTTCGGCACGGCGCTCCTCCTCATCACGCACAACCTCGGGATCGTCGCGGAGGCCTGCGACCGGGTGGCCGTGATGTACGCCGGCAAGATCGCCGAGGAGGGAAGCGCCAAGGACGTCTTCTCCGAGCCGGCCCATCCGTACACGCGGGAGCTCCTGCGCTCGACGATCTCGCTCGACACGACGGAGCTCCACTCCATCCCGGGAGCGCCCCCGGACCTCGTCGACCCGCCGCCGGGCTGCCGCTTCCATCCGCGCTGCCCGAGTGCGATGGTCGTGTGCTCCTCGGTCCCTCCGATCGAGCAGGTCCTGGACAGCGGGAGGAGGGTCCTCTGCTGGCTCTACGGGCCCGAGCCCGCGATCCCGGAGGGCGGCACCGTCCCGCTCGAGCGCGAGGAGATCGCCGTTGCCGACGAGGCCTGAGGACATGGCGACGAACGGTTCCGTCCTCGTCTCGATCCAGGGGCTGAAGACGTACTACCCGATCCGCGGGAGCTTCGTGCAGAGGCTGGTGGGGCGAGAGGCGGGGTACGTCAAGGCCGTCGACGACGTGTCGCTCGAGCTGCGCAAGGGCGAGGTTCTGGGTCTCGTGGGCGAGTCGGGCAGCGGCAAGACGACCCTCGGGAGGACGCTCCTCGGGCTCGTGCAGGCCACCGAGGGCAGCATCGAGTTCGACGGACGGGAGATCACCCGGATGTCCGAGCGTGAGCTGCGAGCCCTTCGCCGAGAGGTGCAGGTCGTCTTCCAGGACCCGCACGCGTCGCTCAACCCCGCGATGACCATCGAACAGTCGGTCGGCCACCCTCTGCAGATCCACCGTGTCGGAAGCCCGCGGGAGCGCAGGCTCCGTGTCGCGGAGACGCTCGAGACCGTCGGGCTCGCCCCTGCCGAGCAGTTCATGGAGAAGTACCCGTCCGATCTCTCGGGCGGGCAGAAGCAGCGGGCGGTCATCGCGCGCGCGATCATCCTCAACCCCGTCCTGCTCGTCGCGGACGAGCCGGTCTCGATGCTCGACATGAGCGTGCGGGCGAAGATCCTCGAGCTGATGCTCGACCTGAAGCGCGAGCTCGACCTCACGTACCTCTACATCACGCACGATCTCGCGACGGCGAAGTTCTTCTGCGACCGCATCGCGATCCTCTACCTGGGACGTGTCGTCGAGGTTGGGCCCGCCGATGCGATCTACGCGAGCCCGAAGCACCCGTACACGAAGGCGCTGCTCCGGGCCATCCCCGAGCCGGACCCGCTGAAGACCGTTCCGCGCGACCTTCCGCGGGGAGAGATCCCGGACGCCGCACGACCGCCGCTCGGGTGCGCGTTCCATCCACGCTGCCCGAAGGCGTTCGAGGTCTGCGGGTGGGAGAGCCGTGACCTCCGGGACCTGCTCGAGACGCGCTGGGCGCACCAGGCCGAGGAGGAGTACGAGGGCGAGCGCGCGATCCTCG
>DASTEM010000315.1:0-2284 GCA_035709545.1 Gaiellaceae bacterium
GCTCGCAAGATTCCGCCAGGCCTGAACAAACGCGTCCTGCACGGTCTCCTCGACGTCTCGCGGGTCGTCGAGCACGCGAAACAAGACCGTGCGAAGCCGACTCTCGTGCATACGAACCACCGAGGCATACGCGTCGAGGTCGCCGCTCTGCGCCCGTCGAACGAGTTCGGCCTCGGACTGCCCGGCAGACCGCATATCGGGATCGTACGATTCTGAACCGGAGCCGACGTCGACGACGTCTAAGAGACGTGGTCAGCGCCCTCCTCAAACCATGGATCGCCACGTGCCCTGAGACCCATGGTCTGCTGTCGGAGTACGTCGACGGCGAGCTCGACGGCCGCGGGCTCAGCCGGGTCAAGCGACATCTCGCGCGGTGCGATCGCTGTCGCGCGATGCTCGAGTCGCTGAGCCGGACGCTCCAGCAGCTTCACTCACTTGCCCCACCCTCGAGCGCAGCCGCGACGACGGCCGCAACGGTGACTGGTGTGCTCTCGCGCATACGGCGTGACGGGCAGTAGCCCGTCCGGCTCAGAATCGTGAGCGCCCGACACACAGGCGTCGTGTACCCATGACGAAGCGAGGAGGACTAGCGGCCGCGGCGCTCGGGGCGCTCGGCTTCGGTATCTACGGGCTTGCAGTGCGGGGGTCTCTCACGCTCGACGTCGGCGTTGGCCGAACGGTTCGACCGCTCGGACCGATGGCGTGGCGCATCTCGGCTCCTCGAGAGCTGGTGTTCGAGGTGATCTCGACGCCGTATCGCGGGCGTACGCCGCGCGCGCTCGGCAGCAAGCTGCAAGTCCTGGAACGAAGCGCTGACATGGTGCTCGCCGAGCACTACACCCGCGTCGGGCCGATCGTCACGACCACGCTCGAGACCGTGCGATTCGAGGCGCCCGAGCGCGTTCACTTCCGACTCGTACGTGGCCCCGTCCCCTATGTCGTCGAGGAGTTCACGCTGCGCGAGTCCGAGACCGGGACCGACCTCGAATACCACGGCGAGCTGGGCGCGGACTTCTGGGTTCTCGGCCGCTGGTGGGGCGCCGCGGTCGCGCGTTCTTGGGAGAAGACGGTGCGGGCCTCACTCGACGCGATCGCGACTGAGGCAGAGCGTCGAGCAGCGCGAACGCGGTCGAAAGGCTGAGGTGAAGATCGAGATACTCACGTTCGACGGCTGTCCGAATGCGCGGTCGACGCGAGAGCTCGTCGAGCGGGTCGTCGCCGAGGCCGGCTTCTCGGTCGAGGTCCTCGACGTAGCGGTTCCCGACCCCGAGGCTGCGGAACGGATGCGCTTCCTCGGCTCGCCGACCGTCCGCGTCGACGGCCGCGACATCGAGCCCGGAGCCGACGAGCGCACGGAGTACGTCCTCGCATGTCGCATCTACCGCACCGAACACGGGGTCGCCGGGGTGCCCGACGAGGCCTGGCTCCGCTCGGCAGTCGACGCATGACGAGGGTGCGGAGCGCGAAGTCGGCTCTCGGCGTGGGCTTCGTCGTGCTCGCGCTCGTCGCCGCGGGCTGCGGCGGATCCGACGAGAAGACGGACGAGGAGAAAGTCGATGAGGCGCTCTCCAGCCTCGAGGAAGAGCTCGCGAAGAACCCGCCCGGACCCGGGCTTGGCGAGGCCTCGCCCCCACCTCCGGACGCGGCCTCCTGGGACACCGATTTCACGAAGCACAGCGTTTCAGTCGACGAGTTTCAGTCGGGCGGCCCTCCGAAAGACGGGATTCCCGCGGTCGACATTCCCCAGTTCACACGCGCGGACGCGATCGACTGGATCGGCGAGCGGGAGCCGGTGATCCTCGTCGAGGTGGACGGAGAGACCCGTGCGTACCCGATCCAGATTCTCATGTGGCACGAGATCGCGAACGACCAGATCGGAGACGTCCCCATCGCTGTGACGTTTTGTCCACTCTGCAACACGGCGATCGTCTTCGACCGGCGCGTCGGCGGCCAAGTCACGTCGTTCGGGACGACCGGAAAGCTGCGCGACTCCGACCTCGTGATGTACGACCGCGAGACGGAATCGTGGTGGCAGCAGTTCTCGGGCGAGGCGCTCGTCGGCGAACGCACCGGGACCAAGCTCGAGCAGCTCCCCGCCCGGATCGTGTCGTGGGAGGAGTTCCGGCGCGAGCACCCTGCTGGCCTCGTGCTGAATCGCGACACCGGGTTCGTGCGCGACTACGGGCAGAACCCGTACGTCGGCTACGACTCGATCGACTCATCGCCGATCTTCGCGACGCGAAACGGCGACGACGATCGCCTCCCGCCCAAAGAGCGGGTCGTC
>DASTEM010000316.1:0-19756 GCA_035709545.1 Gaiellaceae bacterium
CGGACGGGCTGCTCGGCGACTTCGTCTTCGATGCGAACGGCGACATCTCGCAGAGCCCCGTCACGATCCTTCGCGCCGTGCGCGGCGGGGGCTCCAACACGATCCTGAGTTTCGAAGGCGCCCGAATCGTGAGCATCGAGCGTCCACAGGCCAGCCTCGTCCGCTGAAGCAGACACGATTCGGACGCATCCGTGGATCTCGGCTTCGAAGGCACTGACCTCTTGCTCGCGCTTGCGGCTGGTGCGAGTGTCGTCGCGTGGCTCCTCGGAGCAGGTGCCGTATATCTCGCGCGCCGTCCGCCCGAGCCGTCCGTCGGTCCGCGGACGCTCGACCTGGGTACGGAGCCGCCAGCGGTCGCAAACTTCCTCGTCAACCGCTTCACAGTGACCGACGCGGCCGTGCCTGCGACCCTGATCGATCTCGCCGCCCGGAACGTCGTCGACATCGAGCAACGCGGCCCCGATGTGTTCTTCGTGCGGCTTCGATCCTCGGTCGACGAGTCGCTGACGGTGTATGAGGAATACGTCCTCGACCACCTTCGCAAGCATGCGAGCGACGGCGTCGTCCCTGCAGAGGCCCTGACCACCGGCCCGCAGGAGGAGTCGAAGCGCTGGGGACGGGTCTTTCGCAACCAGGTGGACGCCGACGCGCAGCGGCGTGGGCTCTCCCGGGATGCCTTCGACGGCACGGTCTTCACGATCCTCACAGGGGCCGCCGTGGGGCCGGCGCTACTGATCTGGGCCGCGTGGGAGTTCGAGCCAAGCGTTGGGGCGTTCTTCGTCGCGCTGGTGCTTCTCGGCTGGATCCGCGCGAGACATCCGCAACGCGAGACTCCCGCCGGACTGGAAGCGGCGTCTCGCTGGCTCGGCGTACGGGCGGAGCTCGCCGAGAACGCGGAGTTCACCCAGCACTCACCGCTCACGGTCGAGCTGTGGGACCGGCTGCTCGCCTATGGAGCAGCACTCGGCGTCGCAGCGGGCGCCAGTCGCCCGTTGCCCATGGGAGTCGAGTCGGACACCCACGCCTGGAGTGCCCACGGCGGCCGTTGGCGACCCGTGCGAATCGCGTATCCGCGCGTCTGGCCTCCCGGATGGGGAGCACACCCGCTCGCCGCTTTCGCCGTAGGGCTGGCGGCGGCCGTTGGCTCGGGTTTCGTCCTGTACACGGTTGGTCCGACGCTTCTCGACGCGGGCGGGTTCGCCTCGGTGGTTCTCCTCGGTATGTGCGCGGCTGTCGTCGTCGGTGTCGCGGTCGTCCTCATGGCTGGAGCCGACTGGAAGACGGCGGTCGAGGTGACTGGGCCGATCCTCCGCCTGCGCACGTTCGGTGACGACGAGAAGCGGCGCTACTACGTCGCCGTGGACGACGGTTCCTCCCCAGTTATTCGAGCGTTCCGTGTGAAGGAGCGGCACTACTCGGGCCTACAGCAGGGCGAGGTCATCACGGTACGAACCACGAAGAACCTCGCCCACGTCCAGTGGATCATCGCGCGCGCCGATGATCCGACGTTCGCCGGGTAGGCTGGCGCGGCCGTGGCTGCCCCAAAGCGATTCCCCCAACGGAGCGAGATCGTGGGAGTTCGCGCGGCGACGGAGGCGCTGGACGCGGGCGGCCAGCTCGACGAGCCGCGGTGGATCGCGGGACGCGTGATGGCGCGGCGCGAGATGGGGAAGCTCGTCTTTCTCGATCTCATCGACCGTTCGGGCCGCATCCAGCTGATGTGCGACACGGGGCGCATCGGCGACTTGGACGTGCACCTTGGCGACGTGGTCGGCGTAGCGGGAAAGCCGGCGAAGTCCCGGCGCGGGGAGCCGTCGCTCGCGGTCGACGATCTGACGATCCTCGCGAAGAACTCGAAGTCGCTCCCGGACACGTTTCACGGCATCACCGATACGGAAACCCGGTACCGCAAGCGCTACCTCGACCTGCTCATGAACGAGGACTCGCGCGAGCTGTTTCTCCTGCGCACCAAGGTTGTGTCGGCCATTCGTCGCTACCTCGATTCCGAGGGCTTCGTCGAAGTCGAGACCCCCGTCCTGCAGCCGCGCTACGGCGGCGCCTTCGCCCATCCGTTCGTGACCCAGTCGAGTGAGCTGGACGCCAACCTCTACCTCCGCATCGCGACCGAGCTCTACCTCAAGCGCCTCATCGTGGGCGGGCTCGAGCGCGTGTACGAGATCGGCAAAGACTTTCGCAACGAGAGCGTCTCGTACAAGCACCAGCCGGAGTTCACGATGCTCGAGTGGTACGAGGCGTACGCCGACTACAGAGACACGATGGCTCGCATCGAGACGATGCTCGAGCAGGTCGCGCTCGAGGCGCTCGGGACGACCCGCATGAGCTTCCGCGGGCACGAGGTCGACCTGAAGCGTCCGTGGCGGCGCGTCGGATTCGTCGAGTCGCTCGAGGCGCTCGACCTGTGGACGCGAGACGAGCAGGAGCTTCGGGCCCGGCTCACCGAGCGCGGCGTCGATACGGAGGCGGACAAGGACTGGGCACAGCTCGTCGACCACGCATTCGGGCACTTCGTCGAGCCGAGTCTGATTGAGCCCACGATCGTCTACGGGCACCCTGTTGAGCTGTCTCCATTCGCTCGTGTCACCGACGAGGACGACACCGTCACCGAGCGATTCGAGTACTTCGCGGCCGGGATGGAGCTCGGGAACGCGTACACGGAGATCAACGACGCGGACGAGCAGCAGCGTCGATTCGACGAGCAGTCCGCGCACGTCGAGGGTGTGCGAGGCGATCCCGATTACGTCGAGGCGCTGTCGTACGGGATGCCGCCGACCGGCGGCCTCGGCTTAGGGATCGACCGGCTCGTCATGCTGCTCTCGGGCCGCGAGACGATCCGCGACGTGATCCTCTTTCCTGCGCTCCGTTCGACCGAGTAGACCCCTACGGGCGCTGCTCGGCCGAGTCCGGCAGTTGAACGAGCTGGATTCCTTCGGCGCTGGCAACGACGGCGACGGCCGAGCCGGATCAGGCTGTGGCTTCGACGTTGCCTCGCTCGAACGCGAGCACGTCGCCGAGAATGTCGTCGAGCGTTCGCTCGGGCGCCCAGTCGGTTGTCGCCCGGATCTTCGCGATCGACGGGCTGCGGTGGAGCATGTCCTCGATGCCGATCCCGTACACGTCCTCGTACGAGACGTAGTCGAGCGACGAATCGGACTCGGTCAGTTCCTTTACGCGCAGGGCCAAGGCGTTGATCGAGATGCGTTGCTCCGAGCCGACGTTGTAGATCTCGCCCGACACACCGTGCTCCATGAGCCCTGCCAGGGCGCGGATCGTGTCCGAGACGTGGCAGAAGCACCTTGTCTGCTCGCCGTCGCCGTGGATCTCGATCGGGTCTCCGGCGAGAGCGCGTTGCACGAAGGTCGGGATCACCATGCCGTACCTTCCGCTCTGGCGCGGACCGACGGTGTTGAAGAGGCGCACGATCACGCAGTCGAGTCCGTGCTCGACGTGGTGCGCCAAAGCGAGAAACTCGTCCATCGCCTTCGAGTCCGCATACGCCCAGCGTTTCTGCGTCGTCGGCCCATAGATGCGCCGGTCGGTTTCCTCGAGCGGCCGCTCTTCACGGTGGTCGCCGTAGACCTCCGACGTAGACGCGATGAGCACGCGCTTCTCGAAGCGGTGGCAGTGCTCGAGGACGATCTCGGTGCCGCGCAGGTTCGTGACCAGCGTCTGAACCGGCTGCTCGACGATCAGCCGCACGCCGACGGCTGCAGCGAGGTGGTAGACGATGTCGCACTTGTAGACGAGCTCGTTCACCGCCGACCAGTGCAGGACGGAGTCGACGACCAGATGGAAGCCGGGTCGGTCACGAAGGTGCTCGACGTTGTCGAGCGATCCGGTGGAAAGGTCGTCGAGCACCCAGACCTCGTGCCCCTCGTCGAGCAGGAGCTCCGAGAGGTGCGAGCCGATAAAACCGGCGCCGCCGGTGACTAATGCTTTCTGGCTCACCGGCCGAGAAGGGTACCGAGGCCGCCGGGCGAACCCGGCGAGTGAGACCCACACCAGGATCAGTCGGCTACGATCAGACCACGTACCTTCGGCCCGGGGCGAGGCGAGCCCGTCGACCTCCGGAAATCGGGAAAGGAGCGTCGGAGGAGTTGTTCGAGCGATTCACCGAACGGGCACGGCAGGTCGTGGTTCTCGCGCAGGACGAGGCGCGCGCTCTCAAGCACAACTACATCGGCACCGAGCACATCTTGCTGGGCCTGCTCCGCGAGGAAGAAGGCCTTGCCGCTCGCGTTCTCGAGTCGCTCGACATCACGGTTGAAGAGGTTCGCGCGCAGGTCGCGCGCATCGTCGGACAGGGCGACGAGGTCACCACCGGCCAGATTCCGTTCACGCCGCGCGCCAAGAAAGTGCTCGAGCTGGCGCTGCGCGAAGCGCTCTCCCTGGGTCACAACTACATCGGGACGGAGCACATCCTCCTCGGGCTCGTGCGCGAGAACGAGGGCGTTGCTGCGCGAATCTTGCTCGACTTCGATGCAGATGCGGAAAAGATTCGCAACGAGATCATCCGCATGCTGTCGGGCCCGGGCCGACGTCAGGCGGGCGGCGCCGGTAGCGCGCCCCCAGGCGAAAAGACGAAGAGCTCGAAGCTCCTCGACCAGTTCGGCCGCAACCTGACGAAGGCGGCAGTCGAGGGCAAGCTCGATCCCGTCGTCGGCAGGCAGACCGAGATCGAGCGGGTGATGCAGATTCTCTCGCGCCGCCAGAAGAACAACCCTGTCCTGATCGGCGAGCCCGGCGTCGGCAAGACCGCCGTCGTCGAGGGCCTCGCCGCGCGCATTTCGTCGAGTCAGGTGCCCGAGCTCCTGAAGGGCAAGCAGATCTACACGCTCGACCTCGCTGCGCTCGTCGCCGGCTCGAAGTACCGCGGTGAGTTCGAGGAGCGCCTGAAGAAGGTGATGAAGGAGATCACCCAGCGCGGCGACATCATCCTCTTCATCGACGAGCTCCACAATCTTGTCGGCGCCGGTGCCGCCGAGGGTGCGATCGACGCCGCCTCGATCCTCAAGCCGGCCCTCGCGCGGGGCGAGATCCAGACGATCGGCGCGACGACACTCGACGAGTACCGCAAGTACCTCGAGCGCGATGCGGCTCTCGAGCGCCGTTTCCAGCAGGTGCGCGTCGAGGAGCCGACGATCGACGAGACCGTGCAGATCCTGCGCGGCCTTCGCGACCGCTACGAGGCTCACCATCGCTGCAAGATCTCCGACGAGGCGCTCTCTGCGGCCGCCTCGCTTGCCGACCGCTACATCCAGGACCGGCATCTCCCCGACAAGGCGATCGACCTCATCGACGAGGCCGGCTCGCGCGTTCGCATCGCGACGATGTCCGCTCCGCCTCGCTATCGCGAGCTCGAGGAGGAGATCGACACGGTGCGTGCCAACAAGGAAGCGGCGATCGAGGACCAGGAGTTCGAAAAGGCCGCACAGCTCCGCGACAAGGAGCGCAAGCTCTCGCAGAAGAAGAAGGAGCTCGAGGAGGACTGGCGCAACCAGGCCGACGAGGAGCAACCGGAGATCGGCGAGGACGAGATCGCCGACATCGTCTCGATGTGGACCGGCATCCCCGTCTTCAAGCTCACCGAGGCCGAGTCACAGAAGCTCATTCGCATGGAGGACGAGCTGCACAAGCGCGTCATCGGCCAGCACCAGGCGATCGTCGCCGTCTCCAAGGCGATTCGACGCGCCCGAGCGGGAATCAAGGACCCGAAGCGGCCGACCGGCTCGTTCATCTTCCTCGGTCCCTCGGGCGTGGGGAAGACCGAGCTCGCGCGCACTCTCGCCGAGTTCCTGTTCGGCGACGAGGACGCGATGATCCAGGTGGACATGTCCGAGTACATGGAGAAGCACTCCGTGTCCCGGCTCGTCGGCTCGCCGCCCGGCTACGTCGGGTACGACGAGGGCGGTCAGCTCACCGAGGCTGTCCGCCGCAAGCCGTACTCCGTGCTGCTTCTAGACGAGATCGAGAAGGCGCACCCGGATGTGTTCAACATCCTCCTGCAGATCCTCGAGGAAGGGAAGCTCACGGACTCGCAGGGGCGGAAGGTCGACTTCCGCAACACGATCGTGATCATGACCTCGAACCTCGGGGCAGCTCAGATCTCGAAGAACCAGACGCTCGGCTTCTCAATCGGCGACGACGGTGGCCTCTCGTACGACGAGATGAAGGAACGGGTCATGTCGGAGCTCAAGAAGGTCTTCCGGCCGGAGCTCCTGAACCGGATAGACGAGGTCATCGTCTTCCACAAGCTCGAGAAGTCTGAGATCCTCTCCGTCGTCGACATGATGATGAAGCGCGTTCGCGAGGAGATGGCGAAGCACGGCGTCGTCATCGAGCTCACGGACGATGCGCGCGAGCTGCTCGTCGAGCAGGGCTACGACCCGGCCATGGGCGCACGGCCGCTTCGTCGCGCGATCCAGCGGATGATCGAGGACCCGCTGGCGGACTTCATCCTCGGGCGCGAGCTCAGCCCATCCTCGACGATCGTCGTCGATCGTCGCGAGAACCCCGTCGACGAAGAGCCTCCGGTCGAGATCAGGATCATCGAGGGCACGCCGGTGCCGGCTGCCGTCGGCGGAGGCCCGGCGGACGAGCCTGAGGACGACGAGCCGGCGGACGACGCCGCGGAATAGAACCGAGCCCGCCCCTGTTCGGAGGGCGGGTTATATCCCGCCCCTACACTTCTTGTGTGGAGATCCGGCACGCGAAGCCGTCCGACTACGGGCGGGTCATCGGGCGCATCAACGTCTGGTGGGGCGGGCGCGACATGGCGCCGATGCTGCCGAAGCTCTTCTTCCTCCACTTCGAGGGAACGAGCTTCGTCGCGGAGGACGAAGATGGAGATCTCGTTGGTTTCGTCTGCGGCTTCCTGTCGCAGACGAACGACGACGAGGCGTACATCCACTTCGTCGGCGTCACGCCCGACAAGCGGGGCGAAGGAGTCGGGCGGAGGCTGTACGAGCGATTCCTCACCGAAGTGCGCGCGAACGGACGCACTGTCGTCCGCTGCGTCACGTCGCCCGTGAACCGGGCATCGGTGGAGTTTCACCAGGCGCTCGGCTTCGAGGTAGATCGCGTCGTGCCCGATTACGACGGGCCCGGCGAGGATCGCGTCCTGCTCGTCAAGCGGCTGAGCTGAAGCCGCGCCGCTTGCGCCGTCCCAGCAGAGGGTTCCTCGTCGTGTGCGTGTACGCCCAGTCGAGGTACGCGCCCGCCGCCAGCGCCCCAGCAAGGGCGACGAACCCGTAGCTCGACCAGGTCGAGTTCGCGTCGGTGAGGTTCTTCACGACCGCGAGTGCGAAGGTTGCTCCGCCGAGCCCGAGCACGACGGTCTCCCACGGCACGTCTTCCGACATCTCGACTTCCGTCAAATACACGAGGACGACAAGCGTGACGGTGGCGATGGCCAGCAGTGCGATCAAGAGGCCCCAGGCGTCCCAGCCATCCTGTGGCTGATCCGCGATGCCGGCAGGCCCGTAGTCGATCTTCAGCGTCTGCCAGTTGAAGAAGAGGCTGAAGAAGAGAACGGGACCTGCGACGAGGACAAGCTTCGTGCCTCGCGAGAGGGCCTTGATGCTCTCCATGAAGATCCTTTCGGCGGTACGACGACGGCTTCGGCGACCCCGACTACACCGTTCTCTTACTCCTCACAGAGTATTCCTGAAACTGCCGAATGGGGTATTTCCAGGTCTTTCGATGTTGATCTCAGTCGTAGAGCGGCTCGAGCGCCGACCTGCGCTCCTGGGCATAGATCAGGTGGCTCTCGACGTGGGCGACCTCCGGTCGCACGGTCAGCCGGTCGAGGACGAAGTCGCGAAGTCCGTCCATGTCGGGTACGCCGACGTGGACGAGGAAGTCGTCCGCGCCCGTGACATGGAAGACTTCGATCACCTCGGAGAGCCCGAGGGCGTACTCCCAGAACGCGTCGACGTGCACACGCGAGTGCGGGCGGACGCGCACGGCGACGATCGCCTCGAGAGACCGGCCGAGAGCAGAGCGATCGACGTCTGCGTGGAATCCCCGGAGAATGCCGCGCGCGCGAAGAGCGCGAACGCGCTCGAGGCACGTCGACGGTGCGAGACCGACGAGCTCGGCGAGCTCCTTGTTCGAGACCCGAGCATTCTTCTGAAGTGCGCCTACGAGTGCGCGATCCGTTCGGTCTAGTCGCTCTTGGGCCATCGATTCCGAACATTATACGGCAATTATTGCAATGTATCGAACTATTTGTCACTCTCAAGGCGTGAACACCGAAACGCTTGCTTGCCACGCTGGCCGCGAGGACTTCTCTGAGCTCACGGTGCACGCACCTCCACTCGACTTCTCGAGCACGTACCCGCTTCGCGACCTGGACGAGGCGACGGCTGCGTTCGATGCACTTGCGGAGGGCGCCGCCCCCACGGGGACGAACCCCGTGTACGCACGGCTCCACAACCCGACCGTGCGGCGCTTCGAGACCGCGCTCGCCGAGCTCGAGGGAACCGTGGACGCTGTCGCGTTCGCCTCCGGGATGGCTGCGCTCACGGCCACGCTTCTCGCGGCATGCGAGGAGCGACGCCACGTCGTGGCACTGCGTCCGCTCTACGGTGGCTCGGATCACCTTCTCGCGTGCGGCCTGCTCGGGCTCGAGGTCACGTGGGCACGGTCGGAGGGAGACGTCGCGGGAGCCCGTCGTCGCGACACGGGCGTCGTGCTACTGGAGACGCCGCAGAACCCGACGCTCGGTGTAGTGGACATCGCCGCGGTCGTCTCGTCGGCAGGCGACGTCCCCGTACTCGTCGACAACACGTTCGCGACGCCGATCCTCCAGAACCCCGCTGCCCACGGAGCTGCGTACGTGCTCCACAGTGCGACGAAGTTCCTCGGAGGGCACGGTGACGTCGTGGCAGGTGTGGTTGCGACGAGCTCTGAGCGGGCTTCGCGCCTTCGGCAGGTGCGGATCCTCACGGGAGCCATCTTGCATCCCATGGGGGCGTACCTCCTACATCGCAGTCTGCCGACGTTGCCGCTTCGAGTGCGCGCCGCTCAGCAGTCAGCCGGAGTCCTTGCGCGTCGCCTCGCAGCGCACAGCGCGGTCGAGCGCGTCCTCTATCCGAGGCCGGATGGCGTCCAACTGCGTGGCGCCGGCGCCATCCTGTCGTTCGAGGTGGCGGGAGGGCTGGAGGCAGCGTCTCGGGTAATGGGGGCGGTGAACCTCGTCACGCCTGCGGTGAGCCTCGGATCGACGGATACGCTCATCCAGCACCCAGCCGGTCTGACGCACCGTCTCCTCGATCCGAACGTCAGATCCGACCTCGGAATTACCGACGGTCTCCTTCGCCTCTCTGTCGGCCTCGAGGATGCAGAGGATCTCTGGGACGATCTCGCGCACGCGCTCGCCGCGACGCGCGTGCGCGTCGCGGCGTAGCAGCGGCTGAGCGGGTTAGGTGTCCCGCTCCGTCGACGGCGAATCCGTATCGGCCCCTTCGGCGCCGGCGGCTTCCGCGGGCGTCTCTGCGCTCTCACCGGCCGGCTCGTACGCCTGCGGAGCTGCTGCTGCGGGTGCACCCGGCGCCGCGGCAGCCGCGGAACCGCCCGAGGAGCTCAAGCTACTCGCCTCGCTCTTCAGCGTGTCCATCCCTCCCGCGGACTGGATCTCCATCCATGCTCCCGCGGCGATGACCGCTGCGAAGGCGACGCCCAGGTAGCTCCAGAACGTGGAGTAGTCGTCCGTGAGGTTCTTGATCACCGCCAGCGCGAGAATGAGGAACGAGAGCACCGCGGTTCCCATCGCGAACGAGACCGGGATCGGAATTGCAACTGCGGCCACGTGCGCGACGAGCCATGCGATGAGGACGATCGTGAGGATGCCCATGAGAATCCCGCCGAGGTCATCCCACGCGGCCACGCCTCCGCTAGCCTCGCCCAGTGCGCCTAGATCGACGCTGATCTCCTGCCAGCGGAAGAAGCTGACGATGAGGAGGAGCACGCTCCCTACCAGCATCAGCTGAGATCCGCGCCCGAGGGCCTTGAATCGTTCCATGATCTCCCGTCCTTTCCAGGGTGGTCTGCGGCCGTCAGCAGCACTCTTAACGAACTGGATGCGAGTTACAAGTGAATAGACGCACTTTCGTGACCAGTGGCGTCGGATCCTGCTCCTAGACTGGCCGCGATGCCCAAGATCACCGTCCAGTTCACGTGCACCGAGTGCGGCACGACGAGTGGTCGCTGGCTCGGGCGCTGTCCGGGCTGCGCCGCATTCGGAACGCTCGTCGAGGAGCTCCACGGATCCGATGCCGGCTCGAGCGCGGGGGCGCTGACGCCGGTTCGCCTCGGCGAGGTCTCGGCAGACGAAGCCGAGCGCATCCCGACGGGGGTCTCGGAGTTGGATCGGGTGCTCGGTGGCGGGCTGGTCCCTGCCTCGCTCGTGCTGGTAGGCGGCGAGCCTGGCGTCGGCAAGTCGACGCTGCTGCTCTCGGCTCTCGGCGCGATTGCGCGAAGCGGGCGGCGCGCGCTGCTCGTCACCGGGGAGGAATCGGCCGCGCAGGTCGCGCTTCGGGCGGCGCGGCTCGGCGGCGCGGATACGGTCGAGATCCTCGCCGAGACGGAGCTCGACTCGGTGTGCGCGACGCTCGAGCAGGCGCGGCCGGATGTTTGCGTGATCGATTCGGTGCAGACGCTTCATGCCTCCGCGCTCGGTTCCGCGCCGGGGTCTGTTGCGCAGGTCAGGGAGGCCGCAGGACGGATGCTCCGTGTCGCCAAGGAATCCGGCGTTGCGACGATCCTCGTCGGCCACGTGACCAAGGACGGAGCGGTGGCCGGCCCGCGCGTGCTCGAGCACCTTGTGGACTGCGTCCTTCAGTTCGAAGGCGATCGCTACCAGGAGCACCGCATACTCCGCGCGACCAAGAACCGGTTTGGGTCGACCAACGAGCTCGGTGTCTTCGAGATGACCGCCGCCGGCCTCGTCGGCGTTCCTGATCCGTCTCAACTCTTCGGGTCGACTCATCCGGGCGAGATCGGAGCTGCAGTTGGCTGCGTGCTCGAGGGGACGCGGCCGATCTTGCTCGAGGTACAAGCGCTCGTCGCGCCTACCGATCTTGCGATGCCCCGACGGGTGGCTACCGGAGTCGATCCCCGTCGTCTTGCGATGATCGTGGCCGTTCTCGGCCGCCATGCAGGAGTCGCGCTCGCCAGCGCCGACGTGTTTGTCAACGTCGCCGGCGGCGTCAAGATCGAGGAGCCGGGAGCGGATCTCGCAGTCGCACTCGCGATCGCCTCGGCGGCCCGGGGCACTCCCGTGCTCGAGAGCGCGGCTGCGTTCGGCGAGATTGGCCTGACCGGGCGCTTGCGGGCGAGCTCGCAAGCCGAGCGACGCCTCGACGAGTGCGCGAAGCTGGGCATCGGAACGATCGTCGCCCCAGCCGGCACGCCTTCCCGGAAAGGGTTGCGTCTCGCGGATGCAGAAACGCTCCAGAATGCGCTCAAGGCCGGGCTGATGCGATCGGTCGCGGTTCGCGACCAAGCTGCGTAGAAGCACGTAGGCGTCGCTCGCTGGTTTGCGTGAAGCCGTTGCGGTTCCGTTAAGACCTTGTGAGAAACCCGCTATGATGTGCCGGGACGCCGGCAGGGAAGACACTGCCGGCACTTTTACGTGACGGCGACGGACACCGACATCGGGGAGGCCCTCTTGTTCGACATCGGCGACAAGGTCGTCTATCCACACCATGGCGCGGGGACAGTCGTGAGCAAGGAGAAGCGCGAAGTCCTGGGTGAGACGCGCGAGTATCTGACGATCCAGATTCTCCACAACGACATGACTGTGAACGTGCCGTGTGAGAACGCCGATCGAGTCGGCCTGCGTACGGTGATAGACCAGCGTACGGTGCAGATGGTGGTCAGGACGCTTTCGGGCGGGTCCACCGAGATGCCGAAGAACTGGAACCGTCGCTTCAAGCACAACCGCGACAAGATGAAGACCGGCAACATCTTCGAGCTTGCGGAAGTTGTGCGAAATCTTGCAGTCCGCAACAACGAGAAGGGCCTCTCGACGGGCGAGAAGCAGATGTTCGTAAAAGCGAAGAAGATCCTCGCCTCGGAGCTCATGTACGCGAAGGACATGGACGAGGTCGAGGCCGCTGCCTGGCTCGACGACGTCCTGTCGCGCGCCGGTCAAGAGAAGCCCAAGTCACGGGCGAAGCCGAAGGCCGCAGCCGCGAGTGCGTAGCGGCTCCGGCGGTTCCGGCGTTGCCGGGGCCACCTGGGCGCTGCTCGTTGCCGCGGGCGCAGGCGAACGGCTCGGAATCGATCGTCCCAAGGCCTTTGCGGACCTCGGCGGACGGCCGTTGCTCGCCGAGAGCCTCGACCGCCTCGACCGTTCGCCCTGGGTCGATGCGATCGTCGTCGCAGCAGCCCCGGGCTGGGAGGAGCCGTCGATCCTCCTGTCGGAGGAGCTGGCGACGACCAAGGTCGTCTCGTGTGTGACCGGCGGAGCTGCTCGAGCCGAGTCGGTTCGCGCGGCCCTCGCAGACGTCGCGGAGGACGCGATCGTCGTCCTCGTACACGACGCCGCCCGGCCGCTCGTTGGCGACGCGGTCATCGAGCGCGTGTTGAAGCCGCTGGGGGAGGGGTTCGACGGCGCCGTCCCAGCGCTCCCGGTGGCCGACACGCTGAAGCGTGTCGAGAGGGGCGCGGTGGTGGAGACGGTCTCACGCAACGGTCTCGTCAGCGCGCAGACGCCACAGGCGTTCCTTGCTCCTGCGCTTCGCCGGGCGTTTGCGGGTGACGTCGCCGAAGCAACTGACTGCGCGTCCCTCGTCGAGCGGAGCGGCGGACGCGTCGCGGTGGTGGAAGGCGACCGTCGTCTGTTGAAGGTGACGACGCCCGAGGATCTCGCGCTCGTCGAGTCGTGGCTCTGAAGGCGGTCGTCTTCGACGTCGGGGAGACCCTTGTCGACGAGGAGCGCTGGTGGCGGCGGGTCGCCGACTCAGCCGGGCTTCAGCCACACGTGGTCTGGGCGGCGCTCGGCGTCACGATCGAACGCGGCGAGGAGCACACCGCACTCTGGGGGCACCTCGGTGTCGACAGTCCGCCGAGCTGGTACGAGACCCCGTATTCACACGAGGATCTGTACCCGGACGCCCGGGAATGTCTCGAGCGCGTGCGCAGGCTCGGGTTCCACGTCGGGATCGTCGGTAACCAAACCGAGGCACTCGAGCGCTGGGCGCGCGAGGAGGGTCTTCCGGCCGACGTCATCTCGTCGTCGGCGAGCCTCGGTGTGCGCAAGCCGGATCCGGCGTTCTTCGCCGCCGTCGTCGAGCTTGTGGGCTGGAGCGCGGGCGAAACGGCCTATGTAGGCGACCGAGTCGACAATGACGTCGTTCCGGCGGCAGCCGCAGGGCTCGTCGCAGTTCACATTCGACGTGGGCCCTGGGGTTGCCTGCAGCCGACGCCGCCCCAGGCTGCACTTGGCCTCGACAACCTCGCTTCGCTGCCCGACGCGTTAGCCTCGCTCGTGTGAGCGAGACTCGCGTGGGGATCGGTTACGACGCGCACGCGCTCGAGGCGGGGGTGCCGCTCGTGCTCGGGGGCGTCACCATCGAGTATCCGAGAGGGCTTGCGGGGCACTCCGACGGCGATGTCATCGCGCACGCGCTCATCGATGCGCTCCTCGGCGCTGCGAACCTCGGCGACATCGGCACGCTCTTCCCGTCGGGCGACGAGCAATACCGCGGCGCCTCGTCGCTCGACCTTCTTTGGGAGGCCTACCGTGAGGTGCGCGAGTCCGGCTGGGAGCTCGTCAACGCCGACTGCGTTCTCGTGGCTGAGGAGCCGCGGATCGGAGATGTGCGCGACGAGATGTGCGAGCGTCTCGCGGGAGCGCTCGGCGTCGAGCGAAGCCGCGTCGCCGTACGCGCAACGACGACAGACAGCCTCGGCTTCACGGGTCGCGGAGAGGGGCTCGCGGCCCAAGCGGTTGCTTTGCTTCGACGCTCGTGAACGTCGGTCGGTACGCCGGTCGACCGGACCTTCTCGAACGTCGCTACGAGGAGATCAACGAGCCCGTCTGGCCCGAGTACTTGAACCACAGGGAGCCCGGCGACCTGTACTGGGATCGCGTCTATACGGACTTTCCGGACTAGCGAGATATATCTCGCTCCTACGACGGCAGCGTGAAGCACACTCTGGCGCCGCCGCCTTCGCGGTCCTCGGCCCAGATTCGTCCGCCGTGCGCCTCGACGAGGCCGCGGGCGATCGCGAGGCCAAGTCCCGCCCCGCGCGACGAGCGGGACTGATCGCCGCGCCAGAAACGCTCGAACATCCGCTCCTGCGCCTCGGCGTCGAGGCCGTCGCCGGTGTCCTCGACGGCGACTCGCACCTCTCCTGCGCGTGGCTCGACCAGGACTGCGACCGCGCCGTCGCTCGGCGTGTGCCGGAGCGCGTTCGTCAGGAGGTTCATGAGCACGCGCTCGACCTTCTCGGGCGCGAAGCGCGCGGTCACGTCCTCCTCGACGTCTGCAGCGAGCGTCACGTGGCGGCTGCGCGCCTCAGCCTCGACCCCGCGGATGCTGCTCGAGACGACCGGCGCGACAGGCAGACGGTGAAGCTCGAGCGTCAGCGCGCCGGCGTCGATTTGTGCGAGCTCGAAGAGGTCGTCCACCAGCATGGCCAGGACGCGCACTTGCTCACGCAGTACGGGAACGTACTCCTCGGGCTCGCCGAGGCCGTCCTCGAGCGCCTCGAGCATCGCCTGCATGTTGGCGAGCGGTGTGCGCAGATCGTGGCTCGCCCAGGCGACGAGCTCGCGGCGGGTGTCGAAGAGACGGCCGAGATTCGCGCCCATCTCGTTGAAGGACGCGGCCAGCTCCGCCACCTCCGCAGGGCCTCCTTCGGGGGCGCGCGCATCGAGATCCCCCTGTGCGAGCTCGACGGAGGCTGCGCGCACTCGGTCGATCGAGTCGGCGATGGACCGCGCCACGAGGAGCGCTGCGACAAGTGCGGTCAGCGCCGAGGCGGCCGTGACCGCGAGGATCTTGACGTCGTCGCCCATGTGAAACATGACCCAGCCCGACGCGAGCACTGCTCCGAGCGGAAGCAACACGGCAAGGACAGCCAAGCCGGAGAGCTGGAGCCGCACTGTGGGCAGGAGTCGAAGCAAAGCGGCGAGGACGAGCCCGATCCCGAGGGTCGCAAGGGCGACTATGAGAGCGTTCGCGATCATGCGGCGAGCCGGTAGCCGATGCCCCAGACCGTTTCCAAGTACTTCGGCTCCGACGGGTCGTCTTCGACCTTCTCTCGCAGGCGCCGGACGTGGACTGTGACGGTTCCGGTGTCGAGAGCGGCGGTGTACCCCCAGACGCTCGCCATCAACTGGTCGCGTGAGAAGACCCGCCGCGGGTGGCTCGCGAGGAACCAGAGCAGGTCGAACTCCTTCGCCGTGAGACGTACCTCAGCGCCGGCTTTGCGGGCCTCGCGAGTGGTCCGCTCGAGCTCGATGTCTCCAAAAGTGAGGCATTCGACGCTGTCTCGCGTAGGCGCGGCGCGGCGCAAGACGCTGCGGACGCGAGCGGCGAGCTCGCGTGGGGAGAACGGCTTCGTCACGTAGTCGTCGGCGCCGAGCTCGAGCCCCACGATTCGATCGGCTTCCTCTCCGCGTGCGGTGAGCATGATCACGGGCAGCTCCGAGCGTGCGCGGATCCAACGGCAGAGCTCGAGACCGTCGGTTCCGGGGAGCATCACGTCGAGGACAACGAGGTCGGGCTCCGAGCGCTCGATCGCACCCCGCGCCGCGTTGCCGTCCGCGGCCTCGAGGGTTTCGTGCCCTTCGCGGGCCAGGTATCTGACGACGACCTCGCGCACGATCGGCTCGTCGTCGACGACGAGGACGGTTGCCATCGTCGCATTGTGCTCGCGAATCGGT
This sequence comes from Gaiellaceae bacterium, assembly GCA_035709545.1. Lineage (GTDB taxonomy): Bacteria > Actinomycetota > Thermoleophilia > Gaiellales > Gaiellaceae > GMQP-bins7. The sequence continues at coordinate 15,920 of DASTEM010000316.1, forward strand.
TACGAGGAGGTGAATTCAGGACTTGTTCAGCGGGCTGTCAGGACTACGTAAGAGCCGCGCTCTACCGTCGAGCGATCGACCGATGGAAGGAGACAGCGATGAAGAAGGTGCTCGTATTGGCAGCGGTCGTCGCGACCGCCGTCGCGGCTTCCGCGCTCCCGGCGCTCGCCGCTGACGGACCAGTCAGGACGTTCTCGCAGGACGTGACGCTCGGCTTCTACAGGGGCCAGGTTGTCTCGTACTTCGATTTCGGGCCGGTGAAGGTCAAGCCGGGCAACAAGACCGCGCCCATCTGGGCGTTCACCAACGGAAGCGAAGGACAGCCCAACATCATCGACACGGTTCCGGGCCGGAAGGACTACACGCCGCTCTGGGCGGTTCGACTCGTGACATGGAAAGACGGTGTCTCTGCGCGAGTCCTTCGCTCCGCTGCGGCCGTTCGTGCTGCGCAGAAGGCGGGCGAGGTGTCGGTCCGAGCGATGCCGATCGTCGTCAACTGCCCTGTCCTCTAGCCCGGCAGGGCGGCAGTGCCGTCCTCTACCACGACGAGGCCGTCTCGCTCGAGAGAGCGGACGGCTTCGTCGTCGAGGGTATGGACGTCCCGCTTCGACTCGGCGACCAGGCGTAGCGTCGCTGCCCGCCGCTGCCGGAACGAGCCCACGAACGGTCCCTGCTTGCGCGCCGGCTCCTCGCGAATGCCGCGCGACGGGCATTCGTCGTGCAAGGGACAGACGTCGCAGCGCGGGACGCGGGCCAAGCAGATCGTGGCGCCGAGATCCATGAGCGCCTGCGCCGCACGAAACGAGAACGAGGCGCTCGTGCGGCGGCGGACACGCTCGACGTTGACGTCCACAGGGAGCACGTCCTCTCCGAAGGCGAAGCAGCGGATCGCGGCGGCCGTGTACTTGCCCACACCGGGAAGAGCGGTGAGGTCCTCTGGCCAGCTGTTCGCCGCGATATGCCGCGCCGCGCGGTGCAGGCTCAGGGCGCGGCGGTTGTAGCCGAGACCCTGCCACTCGCGGATAACGTCAGCCGGCGTGGCGGCGGCGAGCGAGTCGACGGTTGGCCAGCGCTCGAGCCACGCGAGGTAGCGCGGGACGACCCGGTCGACCTGGGTCTGCTGCAGCATCACCTCGCTGACGAGAATCGCGTACGGATCGTTCGTGCGCCGCCACGGCAGGTCGCGCTCCGCCTCGGCGAACCACTCCAGCAAGACCTGCTCCACGCGTGCGACTGTACGCAACACCACCGACCGGGAGGCAGCAATGACTCTGACCGACTTCCAGGAAGAGCTGTGCGCCGCGAGCCGCTGGGACTTCTCTGACCTGCGCGCGCTCTTCGTCAACTGCACGCTCAAGCCTTCGCCCGAGCTTTCGCACACCGAAGGGCTGATGCGGATCTCGATGGAGATCATGGAGCGAAACGGCGTCGAGGTCGACCACTTTCGCGCGGTAGACCACGACCTCGCGGTCGGGGTCTGGCCGGACATGCGCGAGCACGGCGCTGCGTCGGACGAGTGGCCCGAGCTGTACAAGCGGGTTGAGGCGGCAGACATCCTCGTGCTCGGATCTCCCATCTGGCTCGGCGAGAAGTCCTCCGTGTGCACGCACGTGATCGAGCGGCTCTACTCGAACTCGAGCCTGCTCAACGAGCACGGCCAATACGCCTACTACGGCAAGGTCGGCGGCTGCCTGATCACAGGCAACGAGGACGGGGTCAAGCATTGCTCGATGAACATCCTCTATTCGCTCCAGCACCTCGGCTACGCGATTCCGCCGCAGGCCGATGCGGGCTGGATCGGTCCGGCGGGGCCGGGCCCGTCGTATCTCGACGAGGGGTCGGGCGGCCCCGAGAACGACTTCACGAATCGGAACACGACGTTCATGACGTGGAACCTGCTCCACCTCGCGCGAATCCTCACGGACGCCGGGGGGATGCCGGCGCACGGGAACCAGCGCTCGCTGTGGGACGCCGGCTGCCGCTTCGACTTCGCGAATCCGGACTACCGGTAGCGTTCTCCGATGCTCCTCTACAACTCGGCGGTCTCGGGCAACTGCTACAAGGTGCGGCTTCTCCTCGCCCACCTCGGGCTCGAGTACGAGACGATCGAGATGTCGGTTGTAGACCGCTCGAACCGAGCGGAGCTCCTTGCCGACCTGAACCCAGCGCTTCGCGTTCCGACGCTGGTCCTCGACGACGGCCGGCCTCTCGCGGAGTCGAACGCGATCCTCTGGTACTTGGGCGACGGGACGCCGTTCGTGCCGACCGACCCGTACGAACGCGCCCAGACGCTGCAGTGGCAATTCTTCGAGCAGTATCAGCACGAGCCGAACATCGCCGTCGCGCGCTTCTGGCTCGCCTACTCGGGTACGCCGGAGAAGTTCACGGAGCAGCTCCCAGCCCGGATCAAGGGCGGCTACGTGGCCCTCGACGCGATGGAGAAGCACCTCGGCGGACGGGCGTTCCTCGTCGGCGAGGAGTATTCGATAGCGGACATCTCGCTCTACGCGTACACGCACGTAGCACATGAGGGTGACTTTGATCTCTCGGGCTATCCGGCGATCCGCAGCTGGCTCGGTCGGGTCGCGGCACAGCCGGATCACGTCCCGATCGACGCCTGATGCCGGTTCGGGTTCGCTTCGCGCCGAGCCCCACCGGCTCGCTGCATCTCGGCAACGCGCTGACGGCTGTTGCCAATCGGCGTTTTGCCGACCGCGAGGTCGGCATCGTCGTTCTGCGAATCGACGACACCGATCCATCACGGACCGTGGAGGGAGGAGAGCAGGCGATACTCGGCGATCTCGCCTGGCTCGGCGTGGCGTTCGACGAGGGGCCCGTGCGCCAGAGCGAGCGAGGCTCGATCTATGCGGACGCGGCTGAGCGGGCGCTCGCGTCCGGAGCGGCAGAGAACGACTCCGAGGGCGCGGTACGGCTTACGAGAGAGGGAACGACCCTGGTCCGGGCGGATGGCACGGCGACGTACCACCTGGCTTCGGTCGCGGACGATCTCGAGCTCGGCATCACCCACGTCATTCGCGGGAATGACCACCGGCCGAACCTCGAGCTCCACCAGCGGATCGCGCGCGCGCTCGGCCGGGAGCTTCCGGAAGTGATTCACCACGGGCTCGTGCTCGGCGAGGACGGGAAGAAGCTCTCGAAGCGCCATGGCCACTCGTCGATCGCGGAGCTTCGAGACGAGGGCCTCCCGGCGGAGGCTGTCCGCGCCTATCTCGACGAGCTCGATCTGCCCCAGCACGACGTCCAGCTCGACCTCGCGCGGCTGCGCCGCCTCGCGATCGATGCCATCGCCGGAATGTCCGACGAGGAGCTTGCGGCGGCCGCCGGAGCCTCGGTCGAAGCCGTACCCGTGTTGCGCGGCGCGCGCTCTCTCGTCGAGGCGCGTGAGTACGCCCTTCTCGTCCTTCAGCCTGAGTCCGCGAAGCTTCCCGACGAAGCGAGACCGACCCTGGATCGCTTCATCGAGCTGCGCGCACCGATGCCTGAGCGGTTGTCGCTGGACGAGTCACGCGCGCTCGTTCGGGAGTTGAAGGCGGTCGGCGGCGACCTTCGGGTGCTCCGGCTCGCTCTGACGGGTGCCGCGAAAGGGCCCGAGCTCGCAGCGGTCGTCGCCGCGCTTTCACGCGACGAGGCACTCGAGCGCACGGCCTGATTACGATCGCTCTCGTGCGCCTCTATGACACGTTCACGCGCTCGCTCGTCGAGCTGCCGCCACCGCCGGGCCCAATCCGTATGTACGTCTGCGGCTCCACGGTGTATCAGCGAATTCACGTCGGCAACTCACGCCCGTTCGTCCTCGCCATGTGGCTTCGCAACTGG